>NZ_DCNR01000075.1:31232-31512 GCF_002322065.1 Dermacoccus sp. UBA1591
GGGCGCGCACCCGATGCTGATCCTCGCCTCCGTCGTCCCGGCGCTCGGCACGTACTACGCCGACGCGCTGTCGGTGAAGGACGACGCCGCGATCGACAAGGCGACGGCCGTCCTGCTGGGCGCCGTCCCGACGCTCGCCGCGTACTCGTACCGCAAGTCGATCGGTGAGTCGTTCATCGCGCCCGACGCCTCGCTCGGGTACGTCGAGAACTTCCTGCACATGATGTTCGGCGGCGACGTCGACCAGGCCACCGCCGATGCGCTCGACATGCTCTTCACG
>NZ_DCNR01000075.1:31703-32973 GCF_002322065.1 Dermacoccus sp. UBA1591
CCGCTGCACGGTGGCGCGAACTCTGCTGTTCTCGAGATGCTCGAGAAGATCCAGTCGACGGGCGACTCGGCCGAGGACTTCATGGACAAGGTGAAGAACAAGGTCGACGGCGTGAAGCTCATGGGCTTCGGCCACCGCGTCTACAAGAGCTACGACCCGCGCGCCGCCATCGTCAAGAAGGCGACGCACTCGATCCTCGAGAAGAACGGCAAGGACGAGCAGCTCGAGCTCGCCATGGGCCTCGAGGAGCGCGCGCTGAAGGACGACTACTTCGTGCAGCGCAAGCTGTACCCGAACGTCGACTTCTACACGGGTCTCATCTACAAGTCGATGGGCTTCCCGACGAACATGTTCACCGTCCTGTTCGCCATCGGCCGCATGCCCGGCTGGATCGCGCAGTGGCGTGAGCAGAACAAGGACGCGGCGAAGAAGATCGGCCGTCCGCGTCAGGTGTACGTCGGCGCGACCGAGCGCGACTACCCGACGAAGTGACGCCGGCGCGGCGCTGATCGCGCTCGCACCGTCGGACGAAGGGGCTGTTCACCATCGAGGGTGAGCAGCCCCTCCCTCATGCCTGACGTCCGGCCGGTACGACGGCCTTCCCCGAGTCGGGGACGGGGGCGTCGCCACACGCAAGGGCGCGCGCTGCCGGTTCAAGGGGCCGCAGCGGCGAGCGGCGGGCGTCAGCCGATGAACGCGATCCCGAACGTCGCGAGCAGGCCCAGCAGCAGGAAAAGCGCGACGATGCGCTGCATCCTGCTCGCGCCGCTCATCGACGACGCGGCCTGCAGCTCCGGCGCCGAGTAGGCGTCGAAGCCACTCTCGCGGACCTGGTCGCGCTCACTGACGGGCACCCGCGTCTCGTGCAGCTCCCGCAGATCCTCGCGTGGGGTCGGGCCGTCCAGGTGCGTTCGGTCGGGGTGGCTCGTCATCGTCGTCTCCTCGTGCGTGGGGCGCTCACAGTGTGACGCCTGGCTGACGGTCCGTGGGGTTGAACGGGTGATGAAATGCCGCGAGGCGCCGCGGCTCGGATGGCCGCGAGCCCGCATGCCCGCCTGCGGCGTCAGTTCTTGTGCAGGTCCGCGTTGAGCTCGATGCCCCTACCGGCGCGGGCGCGGCACTCGACCGCGCCCGTCTCGGAGTTGCGTAGGAACAGCATGTTGGCGCCACCGGAGAGCTCGACGGCCTTGGTGACGGTGGCGTCGGGCATCGTCACCTTGGTGCCGGCGGTGAGGTAGAGGCCGGCCTCGACGACGCAGTCGTCACCGAG
>NZ_DCNR01000045.1:0-147 GCF_002322065.1 Dermacoccus sp. UBA1591
CGCCGCGCCGACGAGCAGGCAGGTGATGGCCCCTGCCTTGCGCAGCCGGCGGCGACGCGTCGCGGCCGCGCGCGTCGGGGCGTTGAGGCGGTGGACGACGTCGAGGGTGCGCAGTGAGGGCATGGCTCGACGCTAGGGCGAACCGCG
>NZ_DCNR01000045.1:374-7014 GCF_002322065.1 Dermacoccus sp. UBA1591
TGTGGATCAGGGTGCCCGGCCGTCACACCTGGGGATGGCCGTCAGGCGTCGGAGCTGCTCGAACCGCTCGAGCTCGAACCGGAACTGGAGCTCGAGCTCGTGCCGGAGGAACGGCTGTCGGTGCGGTAGAAACCCGCCCCCTTGAACGTCACGCCGACGCTGTTGAACACCTTGCGCAGCGGGCCGCCGCACTCGGGGCACGTCGTGAGAGCGGGGTCGTCGAACGACTGGCGCGCCTCGAAACCGTGGCCGCATTCCTTGCACGCGTAGGCGTAGGTGGGCATCGTCATTCCTTCTCTCGTGCCGGCGGGCGGCGCTGGTTCGACTGCGACATGGTAAGGCAGCGTCAGGGTCAGGCAGGCGCACGTCGCTCATGTGCGGGGCGCGGTGGGCATGCGCCAACCTGCGAGGCGTCCGCCCTCGCTCACCTCGCGGAAGCGGGCGAGGGTACGAGCGCGCACCGCCTCCTTCGTCACGACGAGCAGTTGATCGCCGGCGCGCAGCACGCTGCGCTCACCGGGCACGTAGCTGCGCTCGCCGTTGACGACGAGGGTGACGTTCGCGCCGACCGGTAGGCGCAGCTCGTACAGCATGACGCCCACGAGCTGCGAGTGCTCGCCGACCTTGACGTGCAGCATGTCGGCGCGCAGGTCCGTCAGCGGCGTGTTCTCGACCTCGAGCTCGACGGCGTGCGCGTCGTTGCCGATGCCGAGCACGCGGGCGACGAGCGGCAGCGTCGGGGCCTGCAGGAACGTGAAGACGACGACGAGGACGAAGACGAGGTCGAAGATCCAGCGCATCTGCTCGGCGCCCGCGGTCAGCGGCACCGTCGCGAGGACGACCGGCACCGCGCCGCGAAGACCTGCCCATGACAGGAACACCTGCTCGCGCCAGGAGAAGCCGAACGGCGTCATCGACGCGATGATCGAGGCGGGGCGGGCGAGCAGGAGCAGGACGAAGCCGACGACCATGGCGGGCACGAACTGGTCCATGAGGCGGCTGGGGGAGGCGAGCAGGCCGAGCAGGACGAACAGGCCGATCTGCGCGAGCCACCCCATCGCCTGCCCGAAGCCGCGCACGGCCTGACGGTGGGGGATCGGCATGTTGCCGAGGACGAGCGCCGCGAGGTAGGTCGCCATGAAGCCGCTCGTGTGGACGACGGACGCCGCGGCATAGGCGAGGACACCCCCGGCGACGACGCCGATTGCGAACAGACCTGACGAGCCGGGCGCGATGCGCTGCGAGAGGGCGCCGAGCACCCAGCCGACAGCGAGGCCGACGAGCGCGCCACCGGCGAGTTCGAACACCGCCATCCCGGCGAGGGAGAGGACGCCGTGGTGCTCGCCGCCGGGCACCACCTCGTCCGCGAGGGCGACGACGAGCAGCACGACGGGCGCGTCGTTGAAGCCCGACTCGGCCTCGAGCACGCCAGCGAGGCGATGCGGCAGCGGCACCTTGCGCAGCACCGAGAACACGGCCGCGGCGTCCGTCGAGGAGACGATGGCGCCGAGCAGCAGCGACGTCTTCCAGTCGAAGTCGAGCAGGAGGTGCGTCGCCGAACCGACGACCGCGACGGAGACGAGCACGCCGAGTGTCGACAGCAGCAGGGCCGGGGCGACGGACGCGCGGATGCTGCTCCACTGCGTCGTCAGACCGCCCTCGATGAGGATGAGGATGAGCGCGCAATAGCCGAGCACCTGCGTGAGGTTCGTGTTCTCGAAGCCGATGCCGAGCCCACCCTCACCGAGAGCGACGCCGATCGCGAGGTAGATGAGCAGCGTCGGCAGCCCCGAGCGGTTGGCGAGGCGGACGGCGGCGACGGCGACGAGCAGGACGAGCGAGCCGACGAGCAGCGTCAGCGGCAGGTCGGCGGTGTCGAACCCGGTGGCGGCGGCGGCTTCGATCATCGGGCCCCCTCCTCAGGTCGGCGTCAGCGGGTGGGTGCGTCGGCGTCGGCTCGGCCTCGTCGCGGGCCGGTGCCTCTCAGTATCCCAGGGCGTCGCCGAAGCGGACGAGGCCGTCCACGGTGAGGGCCGCGTCGACGCGTTCGTCGTGCGCCTCGACCGGGATGCTGGGCGCATCGGGGCCGGTCAGCAGCTCGTCGGGAAAGACGACGGCGACGACGGGTGTGCCCGGCCGTCGGCGCGGCAGGGCGCGGTCGTAGCAGCCGCCGCCCTGGCCGAGGCGTTCGCCGTTCGGGCCGATCGCGAGCGCGGGCGCGATGACGAGGTCGGCGGCCGCGATGCCACCCGTGCCCAGGTCGTCGCCCGTGGCGGCGTCACGCCAGGACAGGTCCAGATCGGCGAGCGTGATCGGCACGAGCAGGCGCCCGCGCGCCCTGACGGCGGCGTTGATCGGTTCGAGGTTCGACTCGCTCGCCAGCGGCTCGAACGAGGTGACGCAGGTGGCGCGTGCCAGCAGCGGTTCGAGGTGATGCAGCAGCGCGAGTCCGTCGGTGTGACGTTGCTCGGGGCTCGTCGCATCACGACGCTCTCGACGCGCGGCGCGAAGTCGTGCGCGCAAATCGCGCTTGGCGACGCGCTCGCGCTCGTCGGGCGTCGGCTCGACGTCGCGCGGAGGTGTCGCGCCGGTCGGTGCATCCGGGGCCCCGTTGTCGGTCATGAGGGCTAGCCTAGGCTCATGACTGAAACGCCGTCCTCCGCTCCTCGCCGTCGCGCGCGCAAGGCCGTCATCCCGGCCGCCGGGCTCGGCACGCGCTTCCTGCCTGCCACGAAGGCCATCCCCAAGGAGATGCTGCCGGTCGTCGACAAGCCGGCCATCCAGTACGTCGTCGAAGAGGCGGTGCGCGCAGGGGTTCCCGACATCCTCACGATCACCGGTCGTTCCAAGGCTGCTCTCGAGGATCACTTCGACCGCCACTGGGAGCTCGAGCGGGCCCTCGAGAAGAAGGGCGACGAGAAGCGCCTCAAGCGTGTGCAGAAGTCGGCCGACCTCGGTGAGGTCCACTTCATCCGCCAGGGCGAGCCGCGCGGCCTCGGCCACGCCGTGCTCGTCGGGCGCAACCACGTCGGCGACGAGCCGTTCGCCGTCCTGCTCGGCGACGACCTCATCGACGAGGACGACCACCTGCTCGAGCAGATGATCGACGTGCAGGCCAAGCACGGCGGGTCGGTCATCGCGCTCATGGAGGTGCCGGACGACCAGATCCACCTCTACGGCTGCGCGGCCGTCGAACCGATCGAGGGCGAGGGCGAAGACGTCGTGCGCGTCACCGGTCTCGTCGAGAAGCCGGCCGCGGGGGAGGCGCCGAGCAACCTTGCGATCATCGGCCGCTACGTGCTCGACCCGTCGATCTTCGCGGTGCTCGAGAAGACGGAGCCGGGACGCGGCGGCGAGATCCAGCTGACGGACGCGCTCGCCGAGCGTGCGAGCGCGACGGGTGAGGGCGCCGGCGTCATCGGTGTCGTCTTCCGCGGCAGCCGTTACGACACGGGCGACCGTCTCGACTACCTCAAGGCCGTCGTGCGTCTCGGCACGCGTCACAACGAGTTCGGTTCCGACTTCCGCTCCTGGCTGCAGGGCTGGGTCGAGACCGACGAGGGCAAGGGGCGCACTCGCACCGAGCGCGGCGCCTGACGCCATCCAGCATGGGGATGACGCCCCGTTCGCAACCGAATCCGGTTGCGAACGGGGCGTTGTCGGTGGTGGGTTGCACAATGGGGGCATGTCGCACGCCCCCGAACTCATCACCGATGCCGAGCACCTCGCGCGCATCCTCGCGGCCGTTCCACGGCTGCCTGCGCGGCGGGTGGCGCTGGCCGACGGCGGCTGGGTCGGTGACGTCCTCGGGCGGGCGCTCGCCGCTGACGTGTGCAGCGGCGTCGACCTGCCGGGGTTCACGAATTCCGCGATGGACGGGTATGCCCTGCGAGCCGAGGACGCTGCGGACGGCGAGCTACCCGTCGTCGGCGACATCCCGGCCGGTGACACACGTGAGCTGACATGCGCGCCGGGTGAGGCCTGGCGCATCATGACGGGCGCGCCGGTGCCGTCGGGGACGACGACGGTGGTGCCGGTCGAGCAGAGCGACGGTGGGCCGGAGCGCGTGCGGTTCACGGGCGAGGTGGAGGACGGGCGCCACATCCGCCGACGCGGCGAGGACGTGCGCATCGGCGACGTGCTGCTGCGCGCCGGGACGATCATCGCACCGCAACACGTCGCCGTCATCGCCTCGGCGGGGGTGGATCACATCGAGGTGGCACCGCGCCCGCGCGTCGTCGTGCTGTCGACGGGGGACGAGCTGCGTCCGGCCGGAGAAGCGCTGCAGCATGGGCAGATCCACGATTCGAACGGGCCGATGCTCGCTGCGCTCGTCGCTGCGGTGGGAGCCGAACTCGGCGAGGTCGCGCACGTGCGTGACGATGCCGGCGAGGTGGCGCGGGTGCTGGAGCGTGCCGTCGCGACGGCTGACGCCGTCATCACGACGGGTGGGGTGAGCGCGGGGGCCTATGACGTCGTCAAGGCCGCGCTGATCGAGGCGGGAGAGGTGACGTTCGACAAGGTCGCGATGCAGCCCGGCAAGCCGCAGGGTTTCGGGCTGCTCGGCGAGCGGGGAGTGCCGGTGTTCACGCTGCCCGGCAACCCGATGAGCACGCTCGTGTCGTTCTGGGTGTTCGTCGCACCCGCGCTCGCGCACATGAGCGGGCGCCCGGCGCCCGTGTGGCGACGCGGCGTCGTGCGTGGCCCGGGGTGGACGTGCCCGCGTGGACGTGCCCAGTACGCGCGGGTCCACGCGGTGCGCGGCGCTGACGGTGAGCTGACGATCCGTGCCAATGCGCGCCAGGGATCGCATCACCTCGGTGAGTTGGGCGAGGCCAACGCGCTCGCGCGCGTGCCGCGAGAGGCCCGCCAGGTCGAGACGGGTGAGATGCTCGACGTGCTCGTGCTCGACGGGCCGATCGACGCGCCCCTGGCGGGCGCCTACGACGAGAACGTGGCGGACGAGAAGGAGTGACATGAGCGACCTCACCCACGTGCGTGGTGACGGCAGCGCGCACATGGTCGACGTCGCGGCGAAGGCCGTGACGCGACGTTCGGCGTCAGCGGCGGGGCGCGTGCTGCTGAGCGAGCGCGCCGTGGCGGCGCTGCGTGACGGTGACGTGCCCAAGGGCGACGCCCTCGCCGTCGCACGCATCGCGGGGTTGCAGGCGGCCAAGCGCACCCCTGACCTCATTCCGCTCGCCCACCCGATCGCGGTGCACGGTGTCGAGGTCGACCTCGACGTCACCGACGACGGCGTCGACATCCGCGCCACCGTCGTCACCGCGGATCGCACCGGCATCGAGATGGAGGCGCTGACCTGTGTGAGCGTCGCGGCGCTCGCGCTCATCGACATGGTCAAGGCCGTCGACAAGCACGCACGCATCACCGACGTGCGCGTCACGGCGAAGTCGGGTGGGCGCAGCGGTGACTGGCATGAGTGAACGGCGCGCCGCCGTCGTCACGTGCTCGACGCGGGCCGCGCAGGGGATCTACACCGACGCGACCGGGCCCGTCATCGCGGCATGGCTACGTGAGCGGGGGTGGACGGTCGACGCGCGACTCGTCGCCGACGGGCCGGCGGTGGGCGACGCGCTCGGTGACGCGCTCGCGCTCGGGTGCCGCGTCGTCGTCACGACCGGCGGGACGGGCGTCTCGCCGAGCGACGCGACGCCGGAGCAGACGCGGCCGTACCTCACGATGCAGCTCAGCGGCGTCGAGGAGGCGTTGCGTGCGAAGGGTGTGGCCGCAGGGGTGGCGACGGCCGTCCTTTCGCGTGGGCTCGCCGGCATCGCGGACGGCGCCGCGGGGCGCGCGTTCGTCGTCAACCTGCCTGGCTCGCGTGGCGGAGTGGCCGACGGTCTCGACGTGCTCGACGGCATCCTCGAGCACGTCATGGCGCAGCTCGACGGAGGCTCGCACTGATGGGTCCGGGCACGTGGCCCGTCACGCTGCGGCGGCGCTATCGCGGCGGTGAGCTGGGGTTGCGTCCGTTGCATCCCCGTCGGGATCTGCAGGAGTGGAGTGCGCTGCGCGCCGCGAACCGCCGGTGGACGGGCCCCTGGGATTCGACGAACCCCTACCCCGAGCCGGCGCTGGGCTTCAAGGCGGCCGTCAAGGAGCAGAACGCGGAGGCACGCGCGGGTCGGTTGTTGCCGTGGGCGATGACGTGGAACGGTGCCCTGGCCGGGCAGGTGCACATCTTCACGATCGTGCGTGGGGCGCAGCAGGGCGGCACGATCGGCTACTGGATCGGTGAACGCTTCGCCGGGCACGGCCTGACGCCCATGGCCGTCGCGATGGCCGCCGACCACGCGTTCGGTGTGGAGCGCTTGCACCGCCTCGAGATCAACGTGCGCCCCGACAACGCGAACTCGCTGCGCGTCGTCGAAAAGCTCGGCTGGCGTGACGAAGGCGTGCGCCGCGAGTTCCTCCACATCGACGGCGCGTGGCGCGACCACCGCTCGTTCGCACTGCTGCGCCACGAGGTCGACGGCACGCTCGTGCAGCGTGTGGAGAATCTCGAGCGATCGGGCTCCGGCGACACTGTTGACACTGTCGACTCGCCACAGCCCCTCGGACGCATCGACCCCGTCTGACCCGCCTTGAGCCTGCCTGATTCCTCGGACCCCCGACCCCC
>NZ_DCNR01000107.1:0-14807 GCF_002322065.1 Dermacoccus sp. UBA1591
TACCCGAACGCGCGCTGCCCCCGCGCACCAGGGCGCGGGGGCAGCAGCGCCGATCAAGGACTGAGGCAGGATCAGTTCTGCGCGGCGGCGCTACGGGCCTTCTCGTGGTCCTCGTAGGCCGGCGCGACGCGGTTCTTCGCGTCGCCGATCTTGTGCACGCGCAGCGCGTTCGTCGAACCGGGGATGCCGGGAGGCGATCCGGCGGCGATGACGACGAGGTCACCCTCGACGCAGCGACCGTCGCCGAGGAAGATCTCGTCGACCTGCATCGACATCTCGTCCGTGTGCTTGACCTTCGGGCTGCACTCCGTCTGCACGCCCCACACGAGCGCGAGCTGCGAACGCACCGTCTCCGACGGCGTGAACGCGACGATCGGCAGGCGCGGACGCAGACGCGACATGCGCTGCGCCGAGTCGCCCGTCGTCGTGAAGTTGACCAGATGCGTGCACCCGAGCGTCTCCCCCACCTCGACGGCGGCCTTCGTCACGACGCCGCCCTTCGTGTGCGGCTGGATGCCGAGGTCGGGCACGCGCTCGAGGCCGTGCTCCTCCGTCGAGGAGATGATGCGCGCCATCGTCTTGACCGTCTCGATCGGCCACGCACCGACCGACGTCTCCCCCGACAGCATGACGGCGTCCGCGCCGTCGAGCACCGCGTTGGCGCAGTCGGAGGCCTCGGCGCGCGTCGGGCGCGGATTCTCGATCATCGACTCGAGCACCTGCGTCGCGACGATGACGGGCTTCGCCGCGCGGCGCGCGAGCTCGATGGCACGCTTCTGCACGATCGGCACGTCCTCGAGCGGCAGTTCGACGCCGAGGTCACCGCGCGCGACCATGATGCCGTCGAACGCCTCGATGATCTCGATGAGGTTCTCGACCGCCTGCGGCTTCTCGATCTTCGCGATGACGGGGCGACGGATGCCCACCTCGTCCATGATCTCGTGGCAGCGCGTGATGTCGGCGGCGTCGCGCACGAACGACAGCGCGATGAGGTCGGCGCCGGCCTTCAACGCCCAGCGCAGGTCAGCCTCGTCCTTCTCGCTGAGCGCGGGCACGCTCACCGCGACACCGGGCAGGTTGATGCCCTTGTTGTTCGAGACGCGGCCCGGCACGACCACCTCGGTCACGACGTCCGTGGCCGTCACCTCGACCGCGCGCAGCGCGACCTTGCCGTCGTCGACGAGCAGCATGTCGCCGACGTTGACGTCGCCCGGCAGGCCCTTATACGTCGTGCCGACGCGCTCGGAGTCACCGTCGACGTCCTCGGTCGTGATGGTGAAGCGGTCGCCCTTCGCGAGGTCGACCGGGCCCGCGGAAAAACGAGCGGTGCGGATCTTCGGGCCCTGCAGGTCGGCGAGGACGCCGACGGCGCGACCCGTCGCCGCAGCGGCGGCGCGGACGTGGTCGTACCGGGTCTGGTGCTCCTCGTACGAACCGTGGGAGAGGTTGAAGCGGGCGACGTCGAGGCCGGCCTCGACGAGCTCACGCGTCCGTTCGGCAGAGTCGGTAGCAGGACCAAGGGTGGCAACAATTTTCGCGCGACGCATGCTGCCAACCCTATCGCCCGCGCGAGCGTTCCCTCAGTCGACCATCTCGCCCGGTGAGACCCCCGTCACCGTACTCGCGGGTAGGCCCGCGACGACGCGGAAACCCCCGCCGCCACGAGGGCGGCAGGGGCTTCCACGACGCGCGATCAGGCGTCAACACATGCGGACGATCACACCGTCAGCGGACGATCCGTCGGCTTGATCGGCGCGGGCAACGTCGAGTCACCCATGAGCCACATGTCGACGCCGCGCGCCGCGCTGCGGCCCTCGGCGATCGCCCACACGATGAGCGACTGGCCGCGCCCACAGTCACCGGCGACGAACACGCCGGGCACGCTCGACATGTAGTTCGCGTCGCGCTGCACGTTGCTGCGCTCGTCGGT
The DNA here is from genome assembly GCF_002322065.1 of Dermacoccus sp. UBA1591. Lineage (NCBI taxonomy): Bacteria > Bacillati > Actinomycetota > Actinomycetes > Micrococcales > Dermacoccaceae > Dermacoccus > Dermacoccus sp. UBA1591. Next base: position 1,931 of record NZ_DCNR01000107.1, read on the forward strand.
GTCGACGCCGAGCTGCTCGAGCAGACCCTCGCCCTGCGGGCCGAGGAAGCCCATCGCGAGCAGCACGAGCTGCGCCGGGATGACTCGCTCCGAGCCTTCGACCTCCTCGAACTTGCCGTCGACGAACTTCACCTCGACGATCTTCAGACCGCTGACGTTGCCGTCGTCGTCCGCGAGGATCTCCTTCGTCGAGGCGGAGTAGACGCGCTCGCCACCCTCCTCGTGCGCCGAGGCGACGCGGAAGATCATCGGGTACGTCGGCCACGGCTGGTTGGCCGGACGCTCCTCGCCGGGCTGCGGCATGATCTCGAGGCTCGTCACCGACTTCGCGCCCTGACGCAGCGCCGTACCGATGCAGTCGGCTCCGGTGTCGCCACCACCGATGACGACGACGTCCTTGCCGGTCGCGAGGATCTGACCCTCGACCTCGCCGCCGAGCGCGACGCGGTTGGCCTGGGGCAGGTACTCCATCGCCTGGTACGTGCCCGTGTGCTCACGCCCCGGCACCGGCAGGTCGCGACGCACCGTCGCGCCCATCGCGAGGACGACGGCGTCGTAGCGCGAGCGCAGCTGCTCCGCCGTCAGCGTCACGCCGATCTCGGTGTTGCAGCGGAAACGGGTGCCCTCGGCCTTCATCTGCTCGATGCGACGATGGAGGATGCCCTTCTCCATCTTGAACTCGGGGATGCCGTAGCGCATCAGGCCACCGGGGGCGTCGTCGCGCTCGAACACGGCGACGGTGTGCCCGGCGCGCGTCAGCTGCTGCGCGGCGGCGAGGCCCGCGGGCCCCGAACCGACGACGGCGACCGTCTTGCCCGTCAGGCGCGTCGGCACCTGCGGCGTGACGTAACCACGCTCGAAGCCCTCCTCGACGACCGTCTTCTCGACCTGCTTGATCGTGACGGCGGGCTGGCTGATGCCGAGCACGCACGCCGTCTCGCACGGCGCGGGGCACAGGCGTCCGGTGAACTCGGGGAAGTTGTTCGTGGCGTGGAGGCGCTCGATGGCCTCCTCCCACTCACCCTTCCACGACAGGTCGTTCCACTCGGGGATGAGGTTGCCGAGGGGGCAGCCCGAGTGACAGAACGGGATGCCGCAGTCCATGCATCGGCCGGCCTGACGCTGCAGGGTGCCGAGCTGCTGCTCCTCGTACACCTCCTTCCAGTCGCGGATGCGAACGGGAACGGGGCGACGTTCGGGCAGCTCGCGCTCCCGGGTCTTGAGGAATCCGCGGGGGTCAGCCACGTCAACTCACCTCCATGATCTTGTCCCACACCTGGGCGCTGTCGGGGTCGACGCCCATGCCTTCGGCGTCCTTGCGGATGCTCAGCACGCGCTGGTACTCACGCGGCGTGACGAGCGAGAAACGGACGAGGCTCGCAGGCCAGTCGTTCAGCAACGACTCGGCGACGGATGAACCCGTCTCGGCGGCGTGCTTCGTCAGCAGCTCCTTGACGACGTCCTCGTCCTCGGCGCGCAGGCCGGTGACCTCGACGAGCTCGCGGTTGACGAGGTCGGCGTCGAGATCGAGGACGTACGCCTCACCGCCCGACATGCCGGCCGCGAAGTTGCGTCCGGTCGCGCCGAGGATGAGCACGCGACCACCGGTCATGTACTCGCAGCCGTGATCGCCCACGCCCTCGACGACGGCCGTCGCTCCCGAGTTGCGGACGCAGAAGCGTTCGCCGACCTTGCCGCGCAGGAAGATCTCACCGCTGGTCGCGCCATAACCGATGACGTTGCCCGCGATGGCGTTCTCCTCGGCGACGAGGGCCGTCTCGGTATCGGGACGGATGATGATGCGCCCACCCGACAGGCCCTTGCCGACGTAGTCGTTGCCCTCGCCGACGAGCCGCAGCGTCAGGCCCTTCGGGATGAAGGCGCCGAAGCTCTGCCCGCCCGCACCGCGCAGCGTGATGTCGACGAAGTCGTCGTGGAGCAATTCATCGAGGTAGCGCTTGGTCAACTCGTGGCCGAGCATCGTGCCGACGGTGCGGTTGACGTTCGACACCTTCGTCTCGAACGCGACCGGCGTCTTGTGCTCGATGGCGTCCTTCGCCTTCGCGATGAGTTCGTTGTCGAGCGCAGCGTCGAGGTGGTGATCCTGACCCTGGGTGTTGAACAGCTCACCGCCGAACGGCATCTCCGCCTTCGCGAAGATCGGCGCGAGGTCGAGACCACTGGCCTTCCAGTGCTCGACGGCCTCGTCGGTGTCGAGCGCCTCGACGTGCCCGACGGCCTCCTCGATCGAACGGAAACCGAGCTCGGCGAGGATCTCGCGCACCTCCTCGGCGATGTACTCGAAGAACGTCTCGACGAACTCCGGCTTGCCGCTGAAACGCTCGCGCAGCTCCGGGTTCTGCGTCGCGATGCCGACCGGGCAGGTGTCGAGGTGACACACGCGCATCATGATGCAGCCGCTGACGACGAGGGGCGCGGTTGCGAAACCGAACTCCTCCGCGCCGAGCAGCGCGGCGATGACGACGTCACGGCCCGTCTTGAGCTGGCCGTCGGTCTGCACGACGATGCGGTCGCGCAGGCCGTTGAGCAGCAGCGTCTGCTGCGCTTCGGCGAGGCCGAGCTCCCACGGCCCACCGGCGTGCTTGAGCGACGTCAGCGGGGAGGCTCCCGTGCCGCCGTCGTGGCCGGAGATGAGCACGACGTCCGCGTGGGCCTTCGAGACACCGGCGGCGACGGTGCCGACGCCGACCTCGGAGACGAGCTTGACGTGGATGCGCGCGCTCGGGTTCGCGTTCTTCAGGTCGTGGATGAGCTGCGCGAGATCCTCGATCGAGTAGATGTCGTGGTGCGGCGGCGGCGAGATGAGACCCACGCCGGGCGTCGCGTGACGCGTGCGCGCCACCCACGGGTACACCTTCGGCCCGGGCAGCTGACCGCCCTCGCCGGGCTTCGCGCCCTGCGCCATCTTGATCTGGATGTCGTCGGCCTCCGTGAGGTACAGCGACGTCACGCCGAAGCGACCCGAGGCGACCTGCTTGATCGCCGAACGACGCTTCGGGTCGAGCAGGCGATCGACGTCCTCGCCGCCCTCTCCGGTGTTCGACTTCGCGCCGAGACGGTTCATCGCGATCGCGAGCGTCTCGTGTGCCTCCTTCGAGATCGAGCCGTACGACATCGCACCCGTCGAGAAGCGCTTGACGATGGCGCTCGCCGGCTCCACCTCGTCGATCGAGATCGACGGACGGTCGGAGGCGAACTTGAACAGCCCGCGCAGCGTCATGAGCTCTGCCGACTGGTCGTCGACGGCCTGCGTGTACTGCTTGAAGATGTCGTAACGACGCGCGCGCGTCGAGTGCTGGAGGCGGAACACCGTCGTCGGGTTGAACAGGTGCGGTGCACCCTCGCGGCGCCACTTGTACTCGCCACCGACCTCGAGCTCGCGGTGCGCGGGGCCCTGGCCGTCGCTCGGGTAGGCCTTCGCGTGACGCGCCGCGACCTCGGCCGCGATGACGTCGAGACCGATGCCGCCGAGACGCGACGTCGTCGCGGTGAAGTACTCGTCGACGACCTCCTGGCTGAGGCCGAGCGCCTCGAACACCTGCGCGCCGCGGTAGGAGGCGACGGTCGAGATGCCCATCTTCGACATGACCTTGAGCAGGCCCTTGCCGAGCGCCTTGATGAGGTTCTTGACGGCCTGCTCGGGCGTCGTGTCACCGAGCGCACCCTCATGGGCGAGCTGCTCGACGGACTCCATCGCGAGGTACGGGTTGACGAGCGCCGCGCCGTAGCCGACGAGCAGCGCGACGTGGTGGACCTCGCGCACATCGCCGGCCTCGACGACGAGCCCGACCTGCAGACGCGTCTTCTGACGGATGAGGTGGTGGTGCACCGCCGCCGTCAGCAGCAGCGACGGGATCGGCGCGAACTCGGCGTTCGAGTCACGATCGGACAGGACGACGAAGCGGTGACCGTCGGCGATCGCCTGGTCGACCTCGGCGAAGATGCCCTGCAGGCGCGCCTTGAGCGCGCTCGCACCACCGTCGACGCGGTACGTGCCGCGGATGACGTACGCCGCGAAGCCGGCGCGGTCGCCGTCGGCGTTGATGTGGACGATCTTCGCGAGCTCGTCGTTGTCGATGACGGGGAAGCCGAACTCGACCTGCTTGACGTGCTCGGGGCCGTCGGTGAGCAGGTTGCCCTCCGGACCCATCGTCGTGCCGAGGCTCGTGACGAGCTCCTCGCGGATCGCGTCGAGCGGCGGGTTCGTCACCTGCGCGAACAGCTGCGTGAAGTAGTCGAACAGCAGGCGCGGACGCGAGCTGAGGACGGCGACGGGCGTGTCGGTGCCCATCGAACCGAGCGCCTCGGCGCCCGTCGACGCCATCGGCGTCAGCAGGATCTTCAGCTCCTCGTTCGTGTAGCCGAACGTCTGCTGACGGCGCGTGACCGAGCTGAGCGAGTGGGTGATGTGCTCACGATCCGGCAGGTCGCCGACCTTGACGATGCCCGAGTCGAGCCACTCCTGATACGGCTTCGCCGTGGCGAGTTCGCCCTTGATCTCCTCGTCCGGGATGATGCGCCCGGCCTCGGTGTCGATGAGGAACATCTTGCCCGGCTGCAGGCGCCCACGCTCGACGACGTCCTCCGGCGCGAGGCCGAGCACACCCGCCTCGGAGGCGAGGACGACGAGGCCGTCCTTCGTCACCGAGTAACGCCCGGGACGCAGGCCGTTGCGGTCGAGGACGGCGCCGATGAGCGAACCGTCGGTGAACGTCACGCACGCGGGGCCGTCCCACGGCTCCATGAACGCGGCGTGGTACTCGTAGAACGCGCGACGCGCCGGGTCCATCGTCGCGTGGTTCTCCCACGCCTCGGGGATCATCATGAGCACCGAGTGCGGCAGGCTGCGACCCGACAGGTGCAGCAGTTCGAGGGCCTCGTCGAACGTCGCCGAGTCGGACGCGTTCGGGGTGCAGATCGGCAGCAGGCGAGACAGGTCGCCGGGGATGATGTCGCTGCGCAACTGCGACTCGCGTGCGCTCATCCAGTTGCGGTTGCCGCGCACCGTGTTGATCTCACCGTTGTGCGCGATGAAGCGGAACGGGTGCGCGAGCGGCCAGCTCGGGAACGTGTTCGTCGAGAACCGGCTGTGCACGAGGGCCAGCGCCGTCTCGAACCGCTCGTCCGACAGGTCGGGGTAGAACTGCTCGAGCTGCGCCGTCGTCAGCATGCCCTTGTGGACCATGGTGCGCGCCGACAGCGACGCGAAGTAGACGTCGAGCTCGTTCTCGGCGCGCTTGCGCGCACAGAACGCGAGACGGTCGAGTTCGAGGCCCGAGGCGTCGCCGTCCTTCGCCGCGACGAACACCTCGCGGAAGACCGGCATCGTGCCGCGCGCCGACTCACCGACGACGTCGGGGTTGACGGGGACGTCACGCCAGCCGAGGACGACGAGGCCTTCCTCGTCGGCGATGCGGTCGAAGCCCTCGCCGACGTGCCACTGGCCGTCGGCGTCCTGCGGCAGGAACGCGATGCCGACGGCGTAGGAGCCCTTCGCGGGCAGCTCGAAGTCGACGACCTCGCGCAGGAACGCGTCGGGGATCTGCGTGAGGATGCCGGCGCCGTCGCCGACGAGCGGGTCGGCGCCCGTGGCACCGCGGTGGTCGAGGTTGGTCAGGGCCAGCAGCGCCGCGTCGACGATGTCGTGGCCGGCGTGGCCCCGCATCGTCGCGACGAGCGCGACACCACAGGCGTCATGCTCGAACGTGGGGTCGTACAACCCCTGGGCAGCGGGCTGGGCGGAGAAAGCATGAGCAGACATGACTCACCGTCCTGTTCGTCGTCGGGACGCCCGAGCGCAGGGCGCACGAGGCATCGGGTCGGGTCGAAACCACCGCGGGACGGCATTGGCCTGCGGGTTTTATGCATTCTATCGAATGTTCATGCGCGCTCACCACGTGGACGAGCGCGTCTCAGCTGACGATACAGCTCAGGAGGCCTCGTCGGCCGTGGTGTCCGCATCGTGTGCACCGTGGGCATCCGGCTCGAGCTGGTGCGCCGCCCGTGGGTCGGCGGACGCACGCCGGCGCGCGATGAAGATCGCGAGGCCGAGCAGGAAGACGATGCCGCACACCCACACGTTGACGCGCACACCGAGGATGCGGTTCGCGAAGTCGCTGCGCATCAACTCGACGACGATGCGGCCTAGCGGGTACAGCATGACGTACAGCGCGAACGCCTGCCCCTGGCGCAGCCGCCCCGAATCCGACAGGCGCCAGATGACGAGGGCGATGAGCATGCACCAGATCGCCTCGTAGAGGAACGTCGGGTGGAACGTGCCGAGGACGACGGGGGCACCGGTCGAGTCGACGACCGCACGCCCCTTGTTCATGTCCCACTGGTGGATCTCGAGGGCCCACGGCACGTTCGTCGCGCGACCGTACAACTCGTTGTTGAAATAGTTGCCGAACCGGCCGATCGCCTGCGCGAGCGGCAGCGCGGGGGCGACGCAGTCGGCGAGCACCGGGAACGGGACGCCCGCCTTGCGCGCGCCGAACCAGGCGCCGACGGCGCCGAGGACGACGGCGCCCCAGATGCCGAGGCCGCCCTCCCACACCTTGAACGCGTCGAGCGGGTGCCCGCCCTCGCCGAAGTACGGCTGCGGCGTCGTGATGACGTGGTACAGCCGCCCCCCGACGATGCCGAACGGCACGATCCACAGGGCGACGTCGACGGCCTCGTCACGCGAGTAGCCGCGCCCTTCGAGGCGCCGCCCGGTGATCATCGTCGCGATGACGACGCCCGTCAGGATGCAGAGGGCATACGCCCGAAGGGGCACCGGGCCCAGCCACAGCACCCCTTCGGTCGGTGAAGGAATCTCCGTCAGCATCAGAACTTGGCCAGCACCTTGTCGATCGTGGTGGGCGTCGAGTTCTCGATGTTCATCATGCCGGCCATGTCGGCGTTGTCGACGTCCTTGCCGTTGATCTTGACGACCGGCGTGGAGTTGACCCCGGCCTTGTTGGTCTCGGACTCGGTCTTCTTGACGTACGCCGAGTACCGGTTGTCGTTGACGCACTTCTCATAGGACGAGCCCTTGACGCCCACGTCCTTCGCGAGCTTGATGAGCGTCTCGTTCGTGTAGCCGACGCCCTCCTTGGGCTGGTTCTCGAACACCTTCGTCGTGAAGTCGGAGAACTTGCCGGCGGTGGCCGTGCAGAACGCGGCGTTCGCGGCGCGGGCAGAGCTGTCGCCGGGCAGGTTCTCATCGAGGAAGGTCTTGACGTGGTACGTCAGCTTGACGTCACCGGCCTTCGCCATGTCCAGGAGCTTGGCTCCCTGGGCCTGCTCGAACTGCTTGCAGAACGGACACTGGTAGTCGAAGTAGACGTCGACCTTCTTCGCGTCGGCCTTGGCCTTGTCGGCGAACACCGGCATGCCCTGGCCGTTGGCGAGTGCACCCGTCGGGGTGTCACCGGCAGCGACAGGGGTGTCGGTGTCATCGCTCTTGTTGAGCGAGAGGAAGGCGACGGCCGCGATCGCGAGGACGGCCACGAGGCCGACGATCGCGGCGATCAAGCCCTTGCTGGGGCCCTGCTTGGGCGCCACGGATTGCAGCTTGGTGGAAGCATCAGGTCGCATGGGTGAAGCCTTTCACAGATGGCGGGGGCGTTGAGTCACGAAGATCGTTCAGCCCCACAGCGCCCCGTCGGCGCTGAAGCGGCTGCGCGGGCGCCAGGCGAGCAGCCCGGCGAGGATGAGAAAGACGATGTCGCGGCCGATCTCCTGCGGATACTTCGTCTGGCTCGCGGCAACCGCCCCGCCCTCGGAGAAGCACCCACAGTCGATCGAGATGCCGCGCGCCCACGCCGAGGCGATGCCCGCGATGAAGATGACGAGCAGCAGCGCGGAGATGATCGCCGCGAAGCGGGTGAACAGGCCGACGAGCAGGATGACGCCGAGCGCCACCTCCGCCAGCGGCAGGATCGTGCCGATGACGTTCGCGACGTCGTAGGAGAACAGGTCGTATGCGCGCACCGAGCGGCGCGAGGCGTCGAGGTGCGTGAGCTTCGGCAGGCCTGCATAGAGGAAGACACCGGCGAGCACGAGGCGCAGCACGAGGGCGATCCACGGCCAGCGGTTCGAGCGCTCGGCGGTGGGCTTGGTCGTGCTCGTGTCCATGCTGGTGCTCAACGTCGTACTCCGTCGCTCAGTTCCTTCGTGGCCTCGGCGAGGGCCGCCAGGCCGCGTTCGGGGTCGGTGTCGAGCAGCGTCTTGACGAGCGCGGAACCGACGATGACACCGTCGGCGTACCGGCCGATCTCGCGCGCCTGCTCCGCCGTCGAGACGCCGAGGCCGACGCAGACGGGCAGGTCGGTGGCGGCCTTCGTCCGCTCGACGAGACCCTTCGCGGCGTCACCGACGCTCGTGCGCGCACCCGTGACGCCCATGACGGACGCCGCATAGACGAAGCCCGAGCAGTTCGCCGTCGTCGCCGCGACACGGGCGGGCGTCGAACTGGGCGCGACGAGGAAGATCTTCGCGAGGCCGAGCTCGTCGGCGACGGCGATCCACTCGTCGGCCTCGTCGGGCACGAGGTCGGGGGTGATGAGGCCGGCTCCCCCGGCGGCCTTCAACTCCTCCGCGAAACGGCGGATGCCGTAGCGCAGCACCGGGTTCCAGTACGTCATGACGACGGCCACGCCACCGGCGTCGGTGACGGCCCGCACGACGCGGAAGACGTCCGCGATGTGCACACCGCCCTCGAGAGCCTGCGTCGCGGCGCTCTGGATGACGGGGCCGTCCATGAGCGGATCGGTGTACGGCAGGCCGACCTCGACGATGTCGCAACCGTTCTCGACCATGACCTGCGCGGCGCGGATCGAATCCGCGACGCTCGGGAAGCCCGCGGGAAGGTAGCCGACGAGGGCGGCGCGTCTTTCGTCACGGGTGGCGGCGAAGACGGCGTCCAGCGGGATGGGGGTGCTCACAGCTTCGTCTCCTCGTCCTCGCCGCTGACGACGGTCTCGTCTTCATCGATGAGCCCGAACCAGCGGGCGGCGGTGTGCACGTCCTTGTCGCCGCGCCCGGAGAGGCTGACGAGGACCAGCCCGTCCTCGCCCAGCTCGGCGCCGACCTTCATCGCGCCCGCGAGGGCGTGCGCCGACTCGATGGCCGGCAGGATGCCCTCGGTCTGCGACAGCAGCCGGAACGCCTCCATCGCCTCGACGTCGGTGATCGGGTGATACTCGGCGCGACCGATGTCCTTGAGGTAGCTGTGCTCCGGACCGACGCTCGGGTAGTCGAGGCCCGCGGACACCGAGTGCGTCTCGATCGTCTGGCCCTCCTCGTCCTGGATGACGTAGGTGTACGCACCATGCAGGACGCCCGGCGTGCCCTGGCCGCTGAAGCGCGACGCATGCTTGCCGCTCGCGATGCCCTCGCCGCCGCCCTCGAGGCCGACGAGGCGAACGCCGTCGTCACCGATGAAGCGGTGAAAGATACCCATCGCGTTCGAGCCGCCGCCGACGCAGGCGCAGACTGCGTCGGGCAGGCGCCCGGCCTCGGCGAGGATCTGCTCGCGGGCCTCCTCACCGATGAGCTTGTGGAAGTCGCGCACCATCTCGGGGAACGGGTAGGGGCCCGTCACCGTGCCGAGCACGTAGTGCGTCGTGTCGACGTTGGCGACCCAGTCGCGGAACGCCTCGTTGACGGCGTCCTTGAGCGTCTGGCTGCCGTGCTCGACGGGCACGACGCTTGCGCCGAGCAGCTGCATGCGTGCGACGTTGAGGGCCTGACGCTCGGTGTCGACCTTGCCCATGTAGACGACGCACTCGAGGCCCATGAGCGCCGCGGCCGTCGCGGTGGCAACGCCGTGCTGGCCGGCACCCGTCTCCGCGATGACGCGCGTCTTGCCCATGCGCTTGGCCAGCAGCGCCTGGCCGAGGACGTTGTTGATCTTGTGCGAGCCGGTGTGGTTGAGATCCTCGCGCTTGAGGAAGACGCGCGCGCCGCCGCAGTGCTCGGCGAAGCGCTTGACCTCCGTGATCGGGCTCGGACGGCCCGTGTATGTGCGGTGCAGTTCGGCGAGTTCGTGGCGAAACTCATCGTCCACCATCGCCTTCTGGCGTTGCTCGTCGAGCTCTTCGAGCGCGGCGACGAGGGCCTCGGGGACGTAGCGTCCGCCGTAGTCGCCGAAGCGCCCGAGGCCGTGCGGCGCGAGACCGTCGTGGCGCGGTTCGCCGAGCGGGGTGGGGTCGGTCATGCGGGCGTCCCTTCGACGGCTGACGCGTTCGTGGCGTCCGCGCACGCGGTGATGATGTCGGCAAGCCCCTGCTGGGGGTCGCCGTTCTTGACGAGTGCCTCGCCGATGAGCAGCGCCTGTGCGCCCTCGCGGGCGTAGCGGGCGGCATCGGCGGGCCCGGAGATGCCCGACTCGGCGACCTTGACGACATGCGCCGACAGCGTCGCGGCGATCGGGCCGAACACCTCGGGGTGGACGTCGAGCGTCTTGAGGTTGCGGGCGTTGACGCCGAGCAGCTGCGCGTCGACGGCGAGTGCCCGTCCCGCCTCGGCGGCGTCGTGAACCTCGACGAGCGCCGTCATCCCGAGTTCGCGCGTGAGAGCCGCGAAGTCGCGCAGCTGCGCGTCGTCGAGGGCGGCGACGATGAGGAGGACGAGGTCGGCGCCATGGGCGCGGGCCTCGAAGAACTGGTACGGCTCGACCATGAAGTCCTTGCGCAGCACCGGGATGTCGACGGCGGCGCGCACGGCGTCGAGATCGGCGAGCGACCCGCCGAACCGGCGCTGCTCGGTGAGCACCGAGATCGCGGTCGCTCCCCCGTCGGCGTACTGCGCGGCGAGCGCGGCCGGATCGGGGATCTGCGCGAGCGCGCCCTTGCTCGGGCTGGATCGCTTCACCTCGGAGATGACGGCGATGCGCCGCGCCTCGCGGGCGGCGTGGAACGCGGCGAGCGCGTCGCGTGCGGGCGGTGCGGCGTCGGCGTCACGCGTGACGTCGGCGAGGCTGCGCGCGCGCACGCGCTCGGCGAGGTCGTCTCGCACCCCGGCGATGATCGAGTCGAGAACAGTGGTCACGGTCGAATCCAATCAGCGTGACAGGGCACGGCGCCGCCGGTTCCAGCGTGTGGTCACGGCGCGCGCCGGGCCCGTCAGGCCGCGGCGCGGATCAGGCGGGCTTGCGCTCGGAGTCCATCGAGCCGTGCGCGGCAGCGCTGCGGCGGTTCGCCTTGCCCATGAGCCACCCGACGACGCCGCCGCCGACGACGAGGACCGCGCCGATGATGTCGAGCAGTTCGTTGCCGAAGTACACGCCGAACGCGATGAGGAGCGAACCAACCATGCAGATGCCGACGCCCGTCCAGGCGGCGGGGCTGTGGCCGTGGTCGAGGTACGGGCTGTCTCCGGACATCGTCATTTCTCCTTGGAGCCGTGCTGCGCAGCCGACGTCTCCGTCACGCGCGTTGATGAACTGTTCTGGGTCATTGTGTCAGGCCCGTCCGGCTCGTGCGAGCCGGGGGCGGTCTCGGTGTCCGTCGGGTCGATGCCGCGGTTCATGAGATCCCAGTCGCTCTCGTGCGTGGTCGGCGCCTTGGTCTCCGTCGGCGCGTCGTAGCGGCTCGACAGCCCCGCCCAGCGGCTCACGCCGAGCAGCGCCAGCAGGGACGCGGCGACGCTGAGCAGGCCGGCGAACACCGCGGCCCAGAACCATGGCGTGAACGTGCCGCGCGCGACGGCCTCACCGTTGTGGCCGGTGACGGACGTCATCCGCGTCTTGACCGCCGAGGCCGGGTCGCCCAGCGTCAGCAGCGTGACGACGAGCAGCGCGACCGAGGCGATGAGCGAGACGAGCGCGGCGGGCCAACGCGCGATGCGGCCGGCCGTCGCGGCGGCAAGGACGCCTGCGACGGCGACGAGGGCGATGCCGAAGTAGCCGGGCACCGCCTGGTTGCCCGTGACGTCGACCTTGCTGCTCGCGATGACGCCATCGTTGAGGGAGCCGTTGATCCACGTGCGCCCCGAGACGATCGCGGCGAGGACGGCCGCGATGAGGCTGAGCAGGATGACGCTGCGTTTCGTCGTGAAGGTGCTCATGCGATTCCCGTCATGCCGTCGGCCGTCGCGACGGCGCGTAACGCCGCGGCGGCCTTGTTGATCGTCTCCTGGTATTCGCTCTCCGGCACCGAGTCGGCGACGACGCCGGCGCCCGCCTGGACGTGCGCGACACCGTCCTTGAGCACGGCGGTGCGGATGGCGATGGCGGCGTCGGCGTCGCCCGCGAGGTCGAAGTAGCCGATGACGCCGCCGTAGATGCCCCGACGGGTGCCCTCGCGCGATTCGATGATCTGCATCGCGCGTGGTTTCGGCGCGCCCGAGAGGGTGCCCGCGGGAAACGCCGCCTCGAGCACGTCGTAGGCGGTGACGTCGTCACGGCGTGCGCCGATGACGGTCGACTCGAGGTGGATGACGTGGCTGTAGTTGCGGATGTTCATGAACTCGACCGTCTCGACGGTGCCCGCGCGACAGACGCGCTGCAGGTCGTTGCGCGACAGGTCGACGAGCATGAGGTGCTCGCTGCGTTCCTTGGGGTCGGCCAGCAGGTCGTCGGCGAGCTCCTGATCGTGTTCCGGGGTCTTGCCGCGCGGGAGCGAACCGGCGATCGGGTGCGTGATAACGCGTTCGCCTGTCACCTTGACGAGCGCCTCCGGCGAGCTGCCGACGACGTCGTACGCGCCGCCGTCAGGGTGCGGCAGGCGGAGCAGATACATGTAGGGGCTGGGGTTGCTCGCGCGCAGGGCGCGGTAGACATCGAGCGCGTCGGCGTGCGTGTCGACGCTGAATCGCTGGCTGACGACGATCTGGAAAGCCTCGCCCGCGCGGATGTCCTCCTTGCACG
>NZ_DCNR01000106.1:0-9348 GCF_002322065.1 Dermacoccus sp. UBA1591
GTCGTCACGATCATCTAGGAGCACTCATGGCACAGGTCTACTCGAAGACGCAGACTGATGCTCTACTTGCAGGAAAGGCTGACTCCGCAAGTATTGACAGGCGCACACTCAATGCCGACCTTGTCCTCGACCCAAGTTCATGGGACAAGAACGTTGTGCATGCCCTCGTCCTGACGCAGGATGCGACGGGGAACAGGAAGGTCACCCTCGCAGGTAAGTCGATTGTTGTGGATGCGGCGGCGAAGGCTGAGACGGTGCTTGCTGCAGTGTGGACCGGTACGAAGTGGATGGTTCGCTCTTCGGCTGCCAGCGCAGTTTCGGTGACGCCTGCTCCGGAGTGGTCAGCCGGGACAACTGCTACGACAGGTTCACCTACGGACACCTCGGTTGTTGTTTCCTTCTCACAGGACATTCCGGCAGGGACACTTCAAGTACGCTACGGCTCAACAGACTCGTGGCGCACTGTCGTCAGGTCGGGACGCAACGTCACTCTCGGGGAACTTTCTCCGGGTACGTCGTATGCCGCGCCCGAATTCCGTGTAGTCAACGCAAGCGGTGAGTCCAGCGTTATCGCGGCCCAGGCTTTCACTACGCTGACGAAGGCGAAGTATTGGACGCAGGGGCTCCTCGCGACGTTCACTGCACCAGATGGAACCCTCATCGAGAACTACACGCCCGAGAAGGGTGGGAAGTTTACGCGGGGAGACACGAATGCTGCTATCAAGATCGTCGGCGGGCAGACACAGGTTGAGTACACGGGCACCAACTATGCATATCAGACGCTCGGGTGGAGGACATCGAACGGAGACTTCAACCTCCGCATTCGAGTGAAGTACAGCGGCATCCCGTCCAGCAAGAACAGCATCGTCGTCGAAGCTACTGCGGCCCGCGACGGTGGAGCAGACTCGGGTTCAACCGGGATCGCTATTAACTCGTCTAGCATTAGCGCACCGGGAGATGGTACGTGGACGGAGAAGACCGGAAACACTGGCGGGGTCCCCGAATCTGGTGAATTTGTTATGACCTTCTCCGGCTCTACTTACGATGCTCTCACTATCACTCTCACTTCTGAGGGGACGAAGGTGCGTGAGTGGACTGGATCGTGGGCGACGAAATACGGCATCCCGCTCTTCCTTTATCGCGTCAGTCTGGGTATCGGCGGCGGGGATATTCACGCCGGTTCACCTGTGAGCGTCACGCATGTCGATGAGGTCGAAGTGGGGTACTGGCGGTGAAAGACGCATCTATTCTTTTTGCCCTGCTTGGCCAGGATGCGGATACCCCCTCGACGCCGTGGGTACCGCCCACGGCCTCTGATCCGCCCCCTGGAACATCTACGGGTGAGTCAGTGACGTGGCCGAACCTCATCGGGGATGACACGACGCTCTCTGTACGTCCGATTGACTTCACGTCGATAGCGACGATTCGCCTGTCAAAGACGGGTGGCGATGCCTCTACATTTCAAGATGCAGTCGTCCTTGCGTCAAATCGTCAGAACGCCTACCTGTACTCGGTTGGGCGCTCGCAGGCTACGGCGACACCGAACGATCGAGTCACGATCAGCGTTGAGCCGGGTGAATACACCGAGCCAGTGTCGACATTACTTCCCCCATTCCTATCGGTAGTCGCATCAGATCCCACACCGGGGAAGACGTCCATTCACTACGGACTCGAAGTGACGGGAGGTCTCTACTGGGAGGGAGTGGATGTCGTCAATCCGGATACTGTTCCGTCGTTCGATCCGAAATACTGCTTCCACGTCTACGCAGGCTCGACTATGACATTTACACGTTGCACTATGACGAATAAGGCCACCAAATCGGGCGGCTACCCCACGCCCATCGGTATGGACGGTGAGCAAGGTGCGACCCTACTCCTGCACCGAGTAACACTTCTGTCTGGCGTCTATACCAACCTGCACGGTCGGGAACTAGGCGCGTGGAGTGCCTCGAAACCGGGCATGACGGTCATCTTCAACGAATGTTCTTTCAAGGGTGGAAGCTTCTACTATGACGCACTGAACGACTCGACGAAGGACGAGCTGTGGGTGCAGAACTGCACGGGCCGAGCCGTCGGCCTTAGCGGGAAGTCGACCGCCGCGCACGTTGCTGGTAGCACTTTGGACACGCCGCCCACTGTCACGTCAGTACAGACGAACATGTCTGGCGTGCTGGGAAAGTTGGACTCTCGCTCTGACTGGCCTGTGCCCCTTGGAGGCCTTTCGGCTTCCGACCGAGCGACATACGGAGTGTGACGCATGATCCGTTGGATACGCGCCCACGCCGACCCCGACGAATGCCTCGCGGACAAGGCGGCGAGCGCATGAAACGCACCGAGCACGCCGCCGTCACCCGAGACCGCATCCTGCGCGCGCGCCTGTGGCTCATCCCCTGCGCGCTCATCTGGATCCCCATGGGCATCGGCACGATGAACGGTCTCGCGGGCAAGCCACGCGACGCGCCGCACCTGCTCATCCCGCAAGACCTGCGCGGCTGGGTGTGGATCGTCACCGGCCTCGCCGCGCTCGTCGTGCTCGTCGCCGACCGGCACCGCAGCGAACGCGGCACGCGAGTCGCGGCGGCACTGCTACTCATCATGCCGCTCGTGCGGGCCTTGTCATACAGCATCGCGGGCGTCTACGCGATCGTCGACCTCGACGGAAACGGCGGCCTCAACGGCTCACCAAGCGCCTACTACACGTGCCTACCCTGGTGGACGATCTCCCTCGCGATCCTCACCCAGGCCGTCACCTGGCGCCACATCGGCAGGTGCATCATCGCCCGAGTCAGGGGGCCGCGTGAGTGACGCATTCTGGCAGGCCATCGGGCCCGTACTCGTCGCCATCGTCGGGGGGCCGCTCGTGCTGCTCGTGAGCCGCTCCGACAAGAAACCCGCCGACACGCCGCCATCCGGTGAACGCCAGGCCATCGAAGCTGGCCTCGGCGTCTCCACAGCGGGCGTACCCGACGAGTCGATCGCCGTCTTCGCGCGCCTCTACGGCGACATCAGCGCCCTACGCACCGAGCTCGGCCTTGAGCGCACCTACGCCGACGACCTCGACGATCACATCGACGACATGATCGCTGGTCACTCCTTGGGCCGCTACCCACCGTGGCCTGAAAAGCCCACCCGCTCAGGCTCCACCCGAGCCTAACACCCCCCCACCATCCACGCCCCGCGCCACCCGGCCGGGGCGTTTCGCATGCCAAGGAGAAGCGATGCCCCTGCCCATCACGACGATCCCGTCCCCGAACTTCACGCGAGGCCGCGCCCGCAACGTGCGTCTCGTCGTCATCCACACCGTCGAAGCCCCCGAGCGCGACAGCATCGCCGAGGATGTCGCCCGCAACTGGTTCGCGACGACGGCCGCCCGATCGAGCGCGCACTACGTCGTCGACAGCGACTCGATCGTGCGCTGCGTCGACGAAGCGGACACCGCGTGGGCCGCACCCGGCGCGAACGCCGACGGCATCCAGATCGAACACGCCGGATACGCCGCACAGACCCCCAGCCAGTGGGGCGACGACTACTCCCGCGCGATGCTCGAGCTGTCCGCGCGCCTGACCGCCGACCTGTGCCGCCGCTACGCCATCCCCGCCGTGCACCTCACACCCGCTCAGCTCGCTGCGGGCGCGCGAGGCATCATCGGCCACATCGACGCGACCAACGCATACTCCGGCGGCCGCGGGCACACCGACCCCGGCCCGTCATTCCCGTGGGACGCCTACATCGCGAAGGTGCGCGGCTACCTCGGTCAGGCTGCGGCCGTCGCCCCGAGCAACGCGTTCCCGCTGCCCGCCGGGCACTGGTACGGCCCCAACGACGGCACGTGGAAGTCACACTCAGGCGTACGCGTCGCCGACCGCGCACAGATCAAGCGCGTCCAAGCAAAGGTCGGTGCCGCCGCCGACGGACTCTTCGGCGACCGTACAGCCGCAGCCGTCGCCAAGTGGCAGAAGGCGCACAAGCTCGTCGCCGACTCGAAAGTCGGGCCGGCGACGTGGGCCGCTATGTCCCTGTAGCACAGGTATACTAGGAGCGTCAGAACGGCCCCGACCGAGGTGGTGGAACACCTCAACCGGGGCCTAACGAACACCTGGATGAGAGGTGGCCGCTATGGCTAACCGTACATGCTCTGTCGACAACTGCGGACGCGAAGTCGTCGCCCGCGGTCTATGTCCCCGCTGCTACGAGCGCCTCCGCTCGCAGGGCAAACTTACGAAGTTGCCACCGAAAGCGCCCGTCGAATGTTCAGTCCTGGATTGCTCCAAGCTCGTGAGGTCAAACGGTTACTGCAACAGGCACTCGGAGAACCTCAGGCAGTATGGTCACGTCACGCCGGTGCGAGACTGGCCCCTCGTTGCCCGCCTAATCCAGGTCGGGTGGGATGAGACGGAACGCGGGTGCTGGGAATGGCGCGGCAAGAAGAACGACAGCGGGTACGGCCTGATCAAAGCACCCCGCCTCGCCCTGGAATCACCTCGCGTGCACCGCCTCATGTGGGCCATGCACAATGGCCCAATCCCAGAGGGTGCGGTAGTCCGCCATCGCTGCGACAACCCGCCCTGCGTGAATCCCAACCACCTGGAGATCGGGTCGCACCTGGACAACATGGAAGACATGAAGACCCGGGGGCGCAGTCGCTCCTACGCCACCGGACGGTATGACGGGGTGTGCGCCAATGGGCTCCATGATGTGTCCTCCCCGGGCTCGCTCAAGTACGTCACCACGAAATCGAAGAGCTACTTCACTTGCGTCGAGTGCGACCGTGCGCGCAAGGAGAAGTGGGAAGAAGCGCGCAGAGGGAAACCGTCTGCAGCCTGACGCACGCAACCCCTTAGAACCAGACAAAGCCCCCGTGCAACACGGGGGCTTTGTCGTACCTGAAAGGACACGATCATGGTCGATTCCGCATGGGCTGACCAGAAGCTCGCAGCCGCCCACCTCCTCGCCGCCGTCAACGACCTCAAGGCGCTCGGCTGTTACGCCCTCGAGTACCCGAAGGCGAACCCGTCGTTCCACATCAACGGTTCGCGCCACGCGGCAACCGGGTACGGCGGCCGCGCGTGCGCAGCTGACATCAACCGCGACCCCCGCGGCCCGAACAGCGAAGACGAACGCGCCTGGTTCGAGAAGGTCGGCCAGCACATCGCCTGGGGACACGGCCTGTCCGTGACGTGCGGCATCTATGGCTACGTCGAGAACCACTCCGGCTCGAACATGCACCTGCACATCGACGACGCCGCATGGTCGAACGTCGGCTACAAGCGCGGCGTGTTCCGCACCCCGAAGGCAGCGCGGCCCACGCTCCCCGCATGGCCCGTGCGCGCGTTCCAGAAGGCGCACGGCCTCGTCGTCGACGGCATTCCGGGGAAGCTGACGACGGCCGCCCTGCAGCGCGCCGTTGGTGCGACGCCCGATTCGATCTGGGGCAAGGCCACGACGGCCGCGATCCAGAAGAAGGTCGGCGCGGGGGTCGACTCCATCCTGGGCGGCGAGACGTACTTCAAGCTCGGCGTCGCCATCGAAGGAGGCTCGCTGTAATGGGACGCATCATCACCGACCCCGCCGTGCGCAAGGCGCTCTACGCCGTCATGACGGCGCTCGTGCCGATCCTCGTCGGTTACGGCCTGCTCAGCCCTGACGACGCCGCGAAGTTTGTCGGCCTCGCCGCTGCGATCGGTGGCGCACTGACGACGATCCTCGCCGCCGTGAACACCGCGCCCGCCGACTACACTCCGCGCCACGCTGACGACGGCGAACCGAAGTACGACGCCGGCGACCACCTACAGGTCATCCCCGCCGACGACGCGACGAGCGACCTCAAGTCCGACGCCGCAGGTACGCTGTAGACCTACGCTGCAATGTAGAGCCACCCGGCAACCGCCAGGTGCAACGAAGCGCCCCCCACCTCATCGCGAGGTGGGGGGCTCTTTCGTGCGTCTACAGCACCCGCTCCACCATCGCCCCCGCGAGCGCCGACACCGGCACGCCATCCGCGCGCACGTACACGCGATTGCCCGAGCGCATCACCGACTCGACCACGACGACGTCGCCATCCATGACGACACGGTCACCCGCGCGCAGATCAGCGGCCGTCACGACCTCGACGTCCTGCGAGCCCTCGCCCTCGGCGGGCGGCGTCGGGGTGGGGTGGGAGTCGATGTCCATCAGGGCGCATCCTCGACGTCGACGGGCCAGTGCGCACCGACGTAGAACGGGCCAGGCACTCGGCCGGAGTCGACGGGCTCGCACACCAGCACGACGACGCCGTCCGGGGAGGCGTCGCCATACCCACTAACCTCATGTCGGTGCAGCACCTTCGCCCGCGTCAGCGTCCGCCGCGTCAACGGCCACGGCTGCCCCTTCCGACCCGCCGCATAGCGCGGGTCATCGTCCGCCGGCCGCCACGCGATCGTCCTGCCGGCATGCTGCGGGCCGAGCTCGTCCATGCGCATCCTCATGAGGAATCCTTCTTCTCGATCTGCTTCGTCGCCTTCGTCAGCAGCTTCCCGACCTTGTCGACGCCCTTCCGGCGGATGTCCAGCTCCGTCCGAATGTAGTGCGCGTCGGTGACCTCCGGGTTCTCCTGCCCCAGAATGTCCGCGATGATGCGTGACGGCACGCCAGCGTCGGAGAGCATGCTGCCTGTCGTCTTGCGACACGAGTGCACCGACACGGGCTCAGCGATCCGTGCGAGGCGCTGATGGTTCTTCCACTTCCGCGAGTCAACTCCGGTGTTGGCGGGGCCGAACAATAGGCCATTTCGCGGGCTGCCAGCCTTCACCCAGTAGGCGTGCAGGTCGGCATACAGGTCGTTCATCATCGGCACGCTGCGCACCGACCGCGCCGTCTTCGGGGTCTGCAGGATGTACTCGCCGCCGACGTACGCCTGAGCCTGACGCACGTGGATGGCGCGCGCCGCCCAGTCGACGTGCTCCCAGTCCAAGCCGAGCGCCTCGCCCTGACGCAGCCCACCGAGCAGCGCCACCGACCAGCGAGCAACCTCCTTCGGCTCGCGGTTCTTGCGCAGCCATGCGAGGACGGTCGCGCATTCGGCCACGCTGAGCCGCCGAATCTCGGGCGGCCCGGTCGTCTTCGGCGGCTCAACGTTGTCGCACGGATTCCGCTCGATCTTGCCCTCCATCGTGGCGACCTTGAGGCAGCGCGACAGGATGACGTGCACCTGCCGGATCGTCGCCGTCGAGTACTCGCGCTCAGCGAGGTCCGCGTAGAAGGCGCGCACGTGCTCGGGCTTGATGTCACGCAGCCGGCGTTGCCCGAGCGCCGGGATGATGTGCTGCTCCATCTTTGAGCGGTGCGACTGCAGTGTCGTCGGCTTCACCCTGGTCGTGCAGATCTCGTCGAGCCAGTACCGGCCCCACACCGCCAGCTTGGTAGCTCCGCCGGCGCCGACGCCTCGTGCGACTTCGGACTTGAGCTTCTCGACCTTCTTCAACAGCTCCTTGTGAGTTGGCGCGCTGACGGATCGGGTGCCGCCACCGTCGAGCTTCATCGTGAAGACCTCGACGCCGTTCGGCCGGGTCCAGTAGGTTCCTTCGCCGCGGCGTCTGCGTGGCCGCGTGCGGTGGTCGTCGTCCGTCATTTTCACCCCGTGCTGTTGTCTATCTGTTGTCTATCGCACGCTGTCGGACGCTAGCGTGCGCCACCGACAACCCGGCAGGGTGAGACGTATTCCGTTGCAGTGCAACGCTTTTCGAGAACTGCTTCGGCTAACCAAAGATCGTTCGAGAGGATTATGAGTCCCCTGCTCTGACCAGCTGAGCTACCGCCCCTCGCCCGCTCGTCGCGGGCCGCAAGAGAGTTTAACCCCCGTGACGTGGGGTTACCCACGTGGCGTCAGCCGACCAACTGTGCGGCGGCGTCCGAGTCGGATCGTCCGGTGCGCCCCGATTCGTCGATGAGTGCGGAAGCTGCGGCGACGACGTCCTGCGACATCGCCTCGACGCCGAGGTCGGCGCAGATGGTGTCGGTGGCGCCGCGCCCGCCGATGAGGAGGCGGTAGGAGCGCGCGAGGTCACGCAGCTCGTCGAGCGAGCGACGGAACGTCGTGTCACGCGTCGCAGCCATGACGACGAGATCGGGCTGCAGGATGGAGCACGCCTGCGCAAGATCAGCGACAGGCGTCTCCTGGCCGATGTAGCGAATGCGCCACCCCGAGCGCGCGAGAAGCACCCCGAGCACGAGCAGTGGAATGTCGTGCTGCTCCCCCGGCGGGCAGGCGAGGACGACGAGGGGCCCGTCACCGTCGGCCCACATGAGGCTGTAGCTGTCGAGGCGACGGCGGATGAGTTGCGTCGCGAAGTGCTCGTGCGCGACGGACACCTCACCCCGTTCCCAACGCCCGCCCAACTGCACGAGGAACGGCATGAGGCCGTCACGCAAGGCTTCCTCGAGCCGATGCGATGACAGCAGCCGATCCAGCGCGGCACTCAGGGCGAACTCGTCGAACCGGTCGACAGCGCGGTGCATCTCGTAGACGATGGCTGCGGCGTCGATACGTCGGCCGGCCGGGATCTGGGCGACGACGTTCGCGTTGACGCGGCGCGCGGCCTCCGCGATGGACACACCTTGCTCGCGTAGGCCCAGCACCGCAGAGACGCGACGGACGTCGAGTTCGCTGTAGACGCGGTAGCCGCCCGTCGTGCGCGACGGTTTGAGGATGCCGTAACGGCGCTCCCACGCGCGAAGGGTGTGAGTCGACACCCCGACGCGTTCGGCAAGTTCGCCGATCTGCAGCCCCTCGACATGCGTTGACATACGCAGAGATTAGCGACCTTGAGAACGTTAGACAAAGGTTTGTCGTCGCCTGTCACCCCGCCTTACGTTCAAAGGAACGCCGCACACAGCGAGTTCCCATTCGTCGGCGCCCGCCGCAGCTGCCGACCAGAAGGGGCCGACCATGAGCATGGCACTCGAGACCGACACATCTTTCAGTGACCTTGGCCTGAGCCTGCCCGCACTGGCCCGCCTCCGGCTGCACCAGACCTGGACGGCGCCGCTGCCTGTCAGCTCTACCCAGGCAGCTGAACTGTGGCTCGCCGACCTCGACCTGCCCGTACGCCTCTCCCGGTGGGCGCATGGCTTCCGCTCGTACGACCTCGGCGCGTTCACCGCGGATGAGTTCGCCGCGCGTAAGCGTGACGTTCTCACCGCCTGTGGCCGCACGGACGGTCGCGTCCTCATGCTCGCGCAGCCGGCCCGCGACGCCGTCGCGCCCCGTATCTACTGGGTCCTCGACGAGGACGACACCCCCGTCGCGCACATCGCCGAGATCGTCCACGACGGCGAGCGCCTCGGCATGTTCGTCACCGGCGCCGACGGCAG
>NZ_DCNR01000106.1:9504-13710 GCF_002322065.1 Dermacoccus sp. UBA1591
GTGCTGACGATGTCGCTCACCGGTACGCTCGCGTCGGGTTCGTCGCGCGCCCTGATCCAGTCGGCGCAGCGCGCGGCAGCGTCACAACGCGTCCTCGCCGCCTGAGACACCCACAGATTCGCTTGCGACCCCGGCCACCAGGTGGAGCCGGGGTCGTGAGTCGTCAACAGCGTGAGACGAGCGCGGGTGCTGCGGGATCTGACGGGTCAGTAGATATCGACAACCTATCCACGCTCATGTGTAGCAATTAAGTCACGAATGAGCGCGGCGGCGCCGTAGCGGCCTGTGGGCGTGACTACGATCACTGCCATGACCGGAGCCACCACTGCCCCAGCGCACAGTGACATCACCGCCCAGCGAGGCGAACCCCTCGTCGTGCTCGACGGAGTGAACAAGCACTTCGGCGACCTGCACGTCCTCAAGGACATCGACCTGAGCGTCAATCGCGGTGAGGTCGTCGTCGTGCTCGGCCCCTCGGGATCCGGCAAGTCGACGCTGTGCCGCACGATCAACCGGCTCGAGACGATCGAGTCCGGAACGATCACGATCGACGGCAAGGCGCTGCCCGAGGAGGGCGCGGCGCTGGCGAAGCTGCGCGCCGACGTCGGCATGGTGTTCCAGTCGTTCAACCTGTTCGCCCACAAGACGATTCTCGACAATGTCACCCTCGGCCCCATCAAGGTCCGCAAGCAGAGCAAGGCCGACGCGGAGGCGAAGGCGATGGAGCTGCTCGAACGCGTCGGTGTCGCCCACCAGGCGAAGAAGTTCCCGGCCCAGCTCTCCGGCGGCCAGCAGCAACGCGTCGCCATCGCCCGCTCCCTCGCGATGGAACCGAAGGTGATGCTCTTCGACGAGCCGACGTCAGCGCTCGACCCCGAGATGATCAACGAGGTCCTCGACGTCATGGCGCAGCTCGCCGCCGACGGCATGACGATGATCTGCGTCACCCACGAGATGGGCTTCGCCCGCCGCGCCGCCGACCGCGTGATCTTCATGGCGGACGGCGCCATCCTCGAGCAGGCGGCCCCCGAACAGTTCTTCAGCAACCCGACGACCGATCGTGCCCGGGACTTCCTCGGCAAGATTCTCACCCACTGACGCAGGCCGTCAGCAAACCCAGGAGGAAACAGACATGAAGCGTGCCATCGCCACCGCAGGTGTCGCCGCCCTCGCCCTCGGCCTGACGGCCTGTGGCGGCAGCGACGACAAGAGCTCGTCCGGCTCGGGCGACAAGATCAAGATCGGCATCAAGTACGACCAGCCCGGCCTCGGACTCAAGGCCGGCTCGGACTACAAGGGCCTCGACGTCGACGTCGCCAAGTACGTCGCGAAGGAGATGGGCTACGGCGAGGACAAGATCGACTTCGTCGAGTCGCCCTCCAAGCAGCGTGAGAAGATGCTCGAGGCGGGCACCGTCAAGATGATCTTCGCCACGTACTCGATCACCGACAAGCGCAAGCAGCAGGTCTCCTTCGGCGGCCCCTACTTCGTCGCCGGCCAGTCGGTCCTGACGAAGGCGGACACCGACATCAAGAGCGTCAAGGACCTCGCGGGCAAGAAGGTCTGCTCCGTCACCGGCTCGACGTCGGTCGACAACCTGAAGAAGCAGCAGCCGAACCTCGTCCCCCAGCAGTACGACAAGTACTCCGAGTGCGCGGACGCGCTCGCCTCCGGCGCCATCGACGCGATGACGACGGACAACACGATCCTCGCCGGCTACGCCAACCAGGATGCCTACAAGGGCAAGTTCAAGCTCGTCGGCGATGCCTTCACCGAGGAGAAGTACGGCGTCGGCCTTAAGAAGGGCGACAAGGACACCTGCGAGAAGGTCAACAAGGCCATCACGAAGATGGTCGACTCCGGTGAGTGGAAGAAGGCCGTCGAGTCGAACCTCGGCGCCGACTTCCGCTACGACACGAAGCTCAACCCGCCGAAGCCGGCAGCCTGCTCCTGATCCATGCGCGGTGACGGGCGCGGCACCCGCCGCGCCCGTCACCGTCACCCATTGAAAGGCCTTGCATGTCAACGCTTTTCAGCGATTATCATCTGCTCGACGCGTTGTGGATGACGATCAAGCTGACCCTCGTGGCCGCCGTGGGCTCCCTCGTCCTCGGCACGCTCGTCGCCGTCCTGCGCATGTCGCCGGTGCCGATGCTGCGCTTCCTCGGCACGTCCTACATCAACATCTTCCGCAACACTCCTCTGACGCTCATCATCCTGTCGTGCAACCTCGTGCTGTGGGCCAAGCTCGGCGTCGAGCTCGCGGACAGCAAGAGCCCCGACTTCTTCACGACGAACAACTTCCGCCTGGCGGTGCTCGGCCTGACGGTGTACCACGCCGCCTACGTCTGCGAGGCGCTGCGTTCCGGCGTCAACACGATCCCGCTCGGGCAGGCCGAGGCCGCGCGTTCGATCGGGCTCACGTTCAGCCAGTCACTGCGTGAGGTCATCCTGCCGCAGGCGTTCCGCGGCGCGATCGTCCCCCTCGGCAACGCGCTCATCGCGCTGACGAAGAACACCACGGTCGCCGTCGTCATCGGCGTCATGGAGATGGCCGCGATGCTGGCGAAGGTGACCGAGGACGACCCGGGCCTGCTCAACCAGGCGTTCTCCGCCTCGGCCCTCGCCTTCGTGGCACTGACCCTGCCGACGGGTCTGCTCGTCGGCTACCTCGGCAAGAAACTGGCGGTGAAGCGATGAGTAGCGGAGTTCTCTTCGACGCCCCGGGCCCGAAGGCCCGCCGGCGACACGCCGTCCTGACGGTGCTCGGCGCCCTCGTCCTTCTCGGCCTGCTGTGGCTCGTCTACCGCCGTCTCGACGACAAGGGCCAGCTCACCTCGGCCATGTGGAAGCCGTTCCTCGAGGCCTCGACGTGGCAGGACTACATCCTGCCGGGCCTGCTCGGCACGTTGAAGGCCGCCGGCACCGCCATGATCGGCGCCGCCGTCTTCGGCATCGTCTTCGCGATGGCCCGCATGTCGCATGTGCGGCCCCTGCGGTGGGTCGCCGGCGTCATCGTCGAGCTGGGCCGCGCCGTGCCCGTGTTGCTCATGATGCTATTCGTCTACGGCTGGCTCTCGACCCGCGGTGACAACGACAACAACCCGTTCATCGCGACGGTCGTCGCCCTCATCATCTACAACGGTGCGGTCGTCGCCGAGGTCATCCGCTCCGGCGTCGACCAGCTGCCGAACGGGCAGCGTGAGGGGGGTCTGTCCGTCGGTCTGACACAGACGCAGACCCTGCGCTCAATCCTGCTGCCCCAGGCGATCACCGCGATGATGCCGACACTCATCAGCCAGCTCGTCGTCGTGCTCAAGGACACCGCGCTGGGGTACAACGTGCTCTACGGCGAGATGCTCTACAAGGCCAAGAACGCCGCGGTCTCGTCGGCGAACATCGTGCCGATGATCTTCGTCGTGGCGCTCATCTACATCGCGCTCAACTACACGATCTCGAAGATCGCCGTCCTCGTCGAGAAGCGCCTGCAGAACCGCGGGCAGGCAGCCGGCGCGGGCGAACACGGCGACGGGCCGGGCGCGGGCGTGACCGCCGGGGTCGCCGTCACCGGCGCCCCGGGCGTCAACTTCGGCGAGCAACACACGACCTGACGTTCGCGCACACGACGCGGGGGCCTTCGACCATGATCGGTCGAGGCCCCCGCGTCGTGTTGCGTCGGGACGCGCTCAGCGGCGCACGAGCCGCCACAGCATGCGAGAACCGCCCCGTATCATGGTGATACGAGGCGGTTCTCGGTGATGCTCCCCCACTTGGACTCGAACCAAGAACCCTCCGATTAACAGTCGAATGCTCTGCCAATTGAGCTATAGGGGAATGCTCGACCCAGCGGTTCAGGCTCTCACCCGAACGTTTGGCGCGCCGTAACTATAGCAAAGGTTCGACGCGCGTTCACAATCGCAGCCTTGCGCTCGCCCGGGGCACCTATCTCAGACCGGCCTCGCGCAGCGCGTTGAGCTGCGTCTGCAACTGGAACAGGCGCGCACTCGCTGCACGGGAGGCGTCTGCGTAACCCGGCGCGTTCGGGTCGAGCCGGCGAAGCTGCCCCATGGCATCGGCGATCGCCGAGCTGAGCGCGCCCTCCTGCACGTTCTGGATGAGCGCCGCGACATAACGCTCATCCGGGCGGCCCGTCGCCTCGTCGAGTTTCGTCGGCAGGTCACGGACGACGAGCTCGTTGAGCACGTC
>NZ_DCNR01000106.1:13948-25451 GCF_002322065.1 Dermacoccus sp. UBA1591
GCCGCCAGGATGAGCTGGTGCGCCGGCGCGCTGAAGTCCCCCGGTACGAGCTGATCGAACACGGTGCCCTTCAACGACTCCGGGTACTGCAGCATCACCTGCAACAGCTGCCGCTCCCCCGCGATCGACGGATCACGCGGGTTCGGCTTCGGGATGCTCGGACGCTGCGGCTCAGCGGCCTCCGACACGCTCTGGCCCTCGCGGTGCCCACCGCCGGGGCCCGACGATGGCTGCTGAGAACCCTGCCGCGATGCGGCCGGCGACTCCTCCCGCCGCGGCGGGCGTCGCTCGCTCAGCTTGCCGCGCGGCGCGGTGCGCACGGCTGCGCTGAGCTGCTCGATCTCGACTCCGATCCACCCGGCGACCGTGCGCACGTACTCGGGCCGCAGCGTCTGGTCACGGATGCCGGCGATGATGGGGGCCACCGCGCGCATGGCGGCGACGCGCCCCTCCGCGTGGTCGAGGTCGAACCCCGCGATCGTCGTGCGCACGGCGAACTCGAACATCGGCACCGCGTCTTCGATGAGACCGCGCACCGCCTCATCGCCCTGGCGCAGGCGCAGGTCGCACGGGTCCATCCCGTCCTTCGCGACGGCGACGAACGACTGGCTCGCCCAGCGCTGATCCTCGTCGAACGCCTTCATCGCCGCCTTCTGGCCGGCGGCGTCACCGTCGAACGTGAAGATGACGCGCGCGGGGGTGCCCCCGGCCTCGTCACGCATGATGCGACGCAACGACTTGATGTGATCCACGCCGAACGCCGTGCCACACGTCGCGACGGCATTGTCGACGCCCGCGAGGTGCGCGGCCATGACGTCGGTGTAGCCCTCGACGACGACAGCGCGTCGCTCGCGCGCGATCGTCTTCTTCGCGAGGTCCAACCCGTACAGGACGTGGGTCTTCTTGTAGACCGGCGTCTCGCTCGTGTTGAGGTACTTCGCCTCGATGCGGTCGTCTTCGAAGATGCGGCGCGCGCCGAAGCCGACGGTGTCGCCCGTGATGTCGCGGATCGGCCAGACGACGCGGCCACGGAACCGGTCGTAGAGGCCCCGCGACGACTGACCGACGAGCCCGGCAGTCGTCATCTCCTCGGGGCTGAAACCCTTGGCGCGCAGGTGCGCCGTCAGCGCGTCGCCGGTGCGTGGCGCGAAGCCGACGCCGAAGTGCTGCGCGGCCTTGCCGTCGAAACCCTTGGCGCGCAGGAAATCCCGCCCGGCGCGGGCAGACGGGTCGCGAAGCAGCGCCTCGGTGTAGAACTCCTCCGCCACGCGGTGCGCCTCGACGAGCCGCATGCGCCGCCCCGGCGGCTCACGGTCGGGCCGCTCGCCCTCCTCGTAACGCAGCACCATCCCGGCCTTCGCGGCGAGGCGCTCGACGGACTCGGTGAACGACAGGTGCTCGGTCTCCATGACGAACGAGATGACGTCACCCGACTGACCGCACCCGAAACAGTGATAGACACCGACGGCGGGACGCACGGTGAAGCTCGGCGTCTTCTCGTCGTGGAACGGGCACAACCCCTTGAGCGAACCGGCGCCCGCGCGCCGCAGCGTCACGTGCTCGGAGACGACGTCCTCGATGTTGACGCGATCCTTCACGGCAGCGATGTCCTCTGCCTTGATCAGCCCCGCCACGTCACTCCTTCCCACCTCACGCGATGCCCGGCCACGGCCGGCTCGGCACGCACCGTAAGTGTAGGCGCGGCCACCGACAACCCCATCCGATCGTCACGACGGGGCGTGCGCCGCCTCCGCGAGCGCTCGCCCGTCCGTCAACGACGCGACCTGGTCGATGACGACGCGGAGCACGCCGGCATCGTCGGCCGCGGCGCGCGCGTCGTCGAGAAAAGGTACGTCCATGCGCTCGGGATCAGCGACGAGACGGGCGACGAGTGACTCGACGACCTCGCGCT
The DNA here is from genome assembly GCF_002322065.1 of Dermacoccus sp. UBA1591. Taxonomy (NCBI): domain Bacteria; kingdom Bacillati; phylum Actinomycetota; class Actinomycetes; order Micrococcales; family Dermacoccaceae; genus Dermacoccus; species Dermacoccus sp. UBA1591. The sequence goes on from NZ_DCNR01000106.1 coordinate 15,861, forward strand.
GCACCCGGTGCTGCGCCTCGCGTGCCTGCGTGAACATGACGAAGTGCGCCGACATTCCCTTGAGGACCGCGACCTGTGCACGCACGTCGTCGGGCACGACGAGCACAGCGTCGTACCGCGCGAGCGGCTGGTGGCCGTACGCGGCGCGCGTGGCGTCCTCGGGTGCCGCTGCGAAACGGCCGATGAGCTTGCTCGTCATGTCCTTCAACGCCGCCAGATCGCGGCGCGAACCGACGAACGATGCCGGCAGGTCGTCGTGCAGCAGGGCGTCGAAGGCCTCCGCGAGCGCGTCATCACTCAGATCGGGCGCGTACCGGGCGCGCGCCGCGGCGATGACGCCGGCACGCTCAGCCGGCGAGCGCAACGCCCGCAACTCCAGCGCACCGGCCGCGACGGCGTCCTCGATGTCATGGACGCTGTAGGCGACGTCGTCGGCCCAGTCCATGACTTGCGCCTCGAGGCACGTGCGTGCCGGCGCCTCGGTGCGCACGAACGCGAAGACGTCCGCGTCGTCTTCGTAGACACCGAACTTCGTGGTGCCCGCCGGGCCCTCGCCACGGCGCCACGGGTACTTCGTCGCCGCATCCAGCGTCGCGCGCGTGAGATTGAGCCCGACGGAGCGCCCTCCCGAGGTGTGCCGCTTCGCCTCGAGGCGCGTCAGCAGCCGGAAGGTCTGCGCGTTGCCCTCGAACCCGCCGATGTCGGCCGCGAGCGCGTCGAGCACGCTCTCGCCGAAGTGCCCGAACGGCGGGTGGCCGATGTCGTGCGCGAGACATGCGGCGTCGACGACGTCCGAGTTGCAACCGAGCGCGTCCGCGAGTTCGCGCCCGATCTGCGCGACCTCGAGCGAGTGCGTCAACCGGTTGCGCACGAAGTCGTCCGTCCCGGCCTGCCACACCTGCGTCTTCGTCGACAGCCTCCGCAGCGAGGCGCTGTGCACGATGCGCGCTCGATCGCGCGCGAAGTCGTCACGATCACTGCGCTTGCGGGTGCGATCCTCCGCGACGAAGCGCTCCCGATCGCGCGCCGCGTACGTGCTCAGCGAAGCACCTCGAGCTGCGTGCGTAGGTCGCGTGCCCAGTCGGCGAGCCAGTCGCGCTGCATCTCGTTCCAGGCATCGGCGACGAAGTCGCTCGGGAACATGATGCTCGACTCGTCCGGCAGCGACAGCCCGATGTCGCGGCCCTCGGCGTCCGTGATGACCCGCCACTCGAGCACCGTCTCCAGGGTCAACCACTGCCCCAGCGCGAAGCCGATCATCGCGACGAACGGCGTCGGATCCTCGCGCTCGGTCTCGTCCTGCGCGATGACCCGGTCGACGTAACTCTCGTACGCCGCGTCGATCGTCGCGACGTCGGTGACGTCTATGTTCCAGCGCGCCGCGTCATCGAGCCAGCCGTCGAGAACGGTCTGCTCGGCCTCGCCGACGGGTTCGACGATGATGTCGGCCATCAGCTCGCCACCGCCGCGTAGCGCTGCGCCGCGCGGGCGCGCGCCTTGCTCGCCTCGACCTCGCGGTCCTTGGGCGGCGCGCTCGTCACGAGAGAGTCGATCAGCTCGCGCGAGGCCTGCGCGATGACGTCGACGGCGCGCTCGTAGGCGGCTTCGTTGGCGCTCGACGGCTTGGCCGAGCCGCCGATCTTGCGCACGTACTGCAGGGCTGCGGCACGCACCTCCTCGTCAGTCGCGGGGGGCGCGAAGTTGTTGAGCGGGCGGATGTTGCGGCACATGCCTAAAGCGTGCCACACGACGCCGACAACAGCCGTCGCATCGGGCGCCACGCCGGGCCCCGGCTCGCTACGCTGACAGCATGACGCACCTGCCGCACCCGCTCGTGTCAGCTCACCGACTCGCCGCACGCCTAGAAGCCGGCGAACGCTTCCACCTGCTCGACGTGCGGTGGGCGCTCGGGCAGCCCTCGATGCACGAGGCGTACCTGCACGCACACCTGCCCGGCGCCTGCTGGGTTGAGTTCGAGGACGCCCTCAGCGACGCGGTCAGCGACGACGGCGCGGGCGGGCGTCATCCGATGCCGTCGCTCGATCGGTTCCAGGACGCGATGCGCGCCGCCGGCGTCCGCAACGATGTGCCCGTCGTTGTCTACGACGCCGCGAACGGCCTCGCCGCGGCCCGCTGCTGGTGGTTGCTGCGCTATTTCGGCAAGCTCGACGTGCAGGTGCTCGACGGCGGTCTCGCCGCGTGGAAGCAGGCCGGCGGGGCGCTCGAGGGGGGCGATCCGACGCCAACGCAACGCGGTGACTTCATCGCGACGCCCCGCCACCTCACTCTCGTCGATGCCGACGGCGCGGAGGAGCTCGCCGCGCGTCACCTGCTCGTCGACGCCCGCCCCGCCGACCGCTTCGCCGGCCAGAACGAGACGATCGACCCGGTCGCCGGGCACATCCCCGGCGCCGTCAACATCCCGGCGCTGAGCAACATCGGCGCCGACGGCTGCTTTCTCACGAGCGACGACCTCGCCACGCGCTTCACCGCGCGTGGCATCCCACGTCATGAACGCGTCGGGGTCTACTGCGGCTCCGGCGTGCAGGCCGCGCATCTCGCGCTCGCGCTCGCGCTCGAGGTGAGCGGCGTGTTCGACGACCCGGCGGTCTACATCGGGTCGTGGTCGGACTGGATCAGCGACCCCGAACGACCCGTCGAACGCGACTGAACCGAGCCGTCGCGCCCCTCGGCGATCTCGCACCCTTCGCTGCCCCACCCGTGACAGACGCGAACGGCCGGCCCCCGCTCGTGCAGGGGCCGGCCGTTCGTCGTGTCAGCGTGGGTCAGCCGCGCTTGGGCAGACCCAGCTTCGTGTCAGCCTCGGCCTCGAGTTCGAGCGCGCGGTTGGGGTCGCTCGCAACGTCGGTGCCGAGCATCGGGATGACGCTGCGCAGCTCGTTCTCCCAACGCTCCCATTCGTCCTTGAACGACGAACGCAGGATGTCGAGCGCGATCGGGACGGCGGTCGACGCACCCGGCGACGCGCCTAGCACACCCGCGATCGTGCCGTTCGCGGAGGTGATCACCTCGGTGCCGAACTGCAGCGTGCCCTTCGTGCCCGAGATGGGCTTGATGATCTGCGCGCGCTGGCCGGCGGTGAACAGCTTCCAGTCGTCCGAGACGGCCGTCGGCGCGAAGTCGTGCAGCGCCTCGATGCGCTTGGCCTGGTTCGCGAGCAGATCCTGCGCGAGCACTTTCGTCAGGCCGAGGTTCTCAAGGCCGGCGGTCGCGATCGGCAGCACGTTGTCGGTGCGCAGCGACTGGAAGAGGTCGAGAACCGAGCCCTCCTTGAGGAACTTCGGCACGAGACCGGCGAACGGGCCGAACAGCGCGGTGCGCTGGCCGTCGATGATGCGTGCATCGAGGTGCGGCATCGACATGGGCGGCGCGCCCTCGGCGGCCTTGCCGTACACCTTCGTCTGGTGCTTGGCGGTGACGGCCGGGTTCTCGGTCGACAGGAACGTGCCGGAGACGGGGAACAAACCGTAGCCCTTCACCTCGGGCACCCCGGCCTTGCGCAGCAGCTTGAGCGTGTAACCGCCCGCGCCGAGCATGAGCACCTTCGTGCGCACGACGCGCGTCGCGCCGTCCCGCAGGTTCTTGACGGTGACGTTCCACGAGCCGTCGGCATTGCGCTCGATGTCGGTGACCTCGTGCTTGAGCTCGAGTGCGCCGCCGCGGGCGACGAAGTCCTCGAACAGCTGACGGGTGACGGCGCCGAAGTCGACGTCGGTGCCGCTCGGGGCGTAGGTCGCGGCGATCTTCTCACCGGCCGGGCGGCCCTCGATGAGCAGCGGCGACCACTGCTCGATCTGGCCGTAGTCCTCCGAGTGCTCCATGTCGTGGAAGAACGGGTGCTCGCTCATGAGGCGGAAGCGCTCGCGCAGGAACTTCTGGTTCGCATCGCCGCGCACGAACGCCATGTGCGGCGTGTTGTTGATGAACGTCGACGGCTCACGCATCGCGCCCTCGGTGACGAGGGAACCCCAGAACGTCTTCGTCGTGAGGAACTGGCCGTTGATCGCGATGGCCTTCGAGATGTTGACGCTGCCGTCGGCCGCCTCGGGCGTGTAGTTGAGCTCGCACAGCGCGGCGTGGCCGGTGCCCGCGTTGTTCCAGCCGTTCGAGCTCTCGAGGGCGACCTCGTCGAGACGTTCGAAGACGGTGAGCGACCACTCGGGGTGCACCCGCCGGATCATGGCACCGAGCGTCGCGCTGACGATGCCGCCGCCGACGAGCAGGACGTCGACGGAATCGGATGCGCTCTTCGCGCCCTCCACGTTGTTCACCACATGCCCCTTACGCGCTGATGTGTCGTGTTGCTGGCGCGCCGCATCGCGACGCTTTGTTCTCCACGGTAGTCCTCCTGGATGCCGAGCGTGCAACGGGGCGATGAACTACCGGGGTGATGTGATCCGTGACACGCCTGGCGTGTCAGCCCCCGGAGTTCTCCGCCTCCGCCTCGGCCACCCAGGCGGCCTGTTCGGCGGTGAGCTCCTGCGTGTCGAGCCACCCGTCGGGCAGGACGACGCGTCGCTCGCTGCCCGCGCGACCGCGCGGCCCGTCCGCCGCAGCGCCGGGCCACGGGGCGTCGAGGTCGAGCCCGGCGACGAGGTCGTCGAGCGCGGCGAGGGAGTCGACGAGCGCGAGCTGATGACGCAGCTGCGAGCCGACCGGAAAGCCCTTGAAGTACCAGGCGATGTGCTTGCGGATGTCGCGGCAGCCCTTGAGCTCGTCGTCGTAGAACTCGACGAGGTACTCCGCGTGGCGGCGCAACGTCGCGCAGACCTCACCGAGCGTCGGGTCGACGCGGGCGTCGGAACCGGCGAAGGCCGCGGCGAGGTCGGTGAACAGCCAGGGCCGTCCGAGGCAGCCGCGCCCGACGACGACGCCGTCGCAGCCTGTCTCGGCGACCATGCGCATGGCGTCCTCGGCCGACCAGATGTCACCGTTTCCGAGCACCGGGATGCTCGTCACGGTCTCCTTGAGGGTGCGGATCGCCGACCAGTCCGCGTGGCCCGAGTACGCCTGTGCGGCCGTGCGGGCGTGCAGCGCGACGGCCGCGACGCCCTCACCCTCGGCGATGCGCGCCGCCTCGAGGTAGGTGAGGTGATCGGTGTCGATGCCCTTGCGCATCTTGACGGTGACGGGGATGTCGTACGGGCTCGCCTCGCGCACGACGGCGCTGACGATGCCGCGGAACAGCTCGGTCTTCCATGGCAGCGCGGAACCGCCGCCCTTGCGCGTCACCTTGGGCACCGGGCAGCCGAAGTTGAGGTCGATGTGGTCCGCACGGCCCTCCGAGGCGAGGATGCGCGCCGCCTTGCCGGCGTTGAGCGGGTCGGTGCAGTAGAGCTGGATGGAGCGCGGGTTCTCGTCGGGGTCGGTCTCGATGAGCTTCATCGTGAGCGGAACGCGCTCGACGAGAGCGCGCGAGGTGATCATCTCGCTGACGTAGAGCGACGTCGCGCCGCTCGCACCCGCGGCGACGGAGCCGTCATCGCCGTACTGACGACACAGGCGCCGGAACGCACGGTTGGTGATGCCCGCCATCGGCGCGAGTACGACGGGCGAGGTGATGGTGTGCCGTCCGATCTGCAGCGGCGGCAGCGCCGACGGGTCGCGCACGAGCGCACCGGGTGCGGGAGGGGCTTCGAGAACAGTCATCGCCTTCCAGTGTCCCACTCGCGCGCAAGGCGGGCGACATGACGACTGGAGCAGCACCCGGCCCGCGCCCACTACCCTGGTGCCGTGTCACGCAACGAACCACGACCCGAAGTCTCCGTCAGCACGAGCCGCGCGAAGGCCATGCACGCCTCCGACCCGGCGATCGGGGCGCTGGCGCGCCTGCCGCAGTGGGTCATCCTCGCTGTCCTCGCCGTCCTCATGATCGTCGGCATCGCGGTGCGCGGCGTCGTCGGAGCCGTCGCGTTCGGCCTCGTCACCGCCTTCCTCGCCTGGCTGCTGTACCTGTCGTGGCAGCAGCTGCGCCCGCTCGACCGCCTCGCGCGCGCCGCCGTCATCGTGCTGACGCTGGGCGTGACGATCGTGCTGGCGTTCCCGAGGTAACCCCATGTTTTGACAATGATTCTCACTTTGAGTGAGAATCATTGTCATGTTCATGCGTCGCTCGTTCACCGTTGCTCTCACCGCCGCCCTGGGGCTCGGCGTCACCGCCTGCGGCTCCGAGAACGGGCGCACCGACGACGGCCGCGTCCAGACACTGGCGAGCTTCTATCCGATGCAGTACGCGCTCGAACGCATCGGCGGACCAGACGTCACCGTCAAGAACCTGACGAAGGCCGGCCAGGAGCCGCACGACGTCGAGCTCACGCCCCGCCAGGTCGCCTCCGTCGCGGACGCCGGCCTCATCGTCTACGCGAAGGGCTTCCAGGCCAGCGTCGACGACGCCGTCGCCTCGAGCGCCAAGGCCGGGCGCGCACTCGACGTCTCGCCGCAGGCCGACCTCGACCTCACAGCCGAAGAGGAGGGCCACCATGACGAGAGCGAGCACGAGCACGCTTCCCATGCCGGCGGTTCCGACCCGCACTTCTGGCTCGACCCGGTGCGCTACAAGGCCGTCGTCCAGGCGATCGGTGACCGGCTCGCCAAGGACGACCCCGAGCACGCCGACGGATACCACACGCGCACCGCGTCACTCGTCAAGGATCTCGATGCCCTCGATGCCGAGTACCGTGGCGGCCTCGCTCACTGCACGAACCGGACGATCGTGACCGGCCACGAGGCGTTCGCCTACCTCGCGGCACGATATGGGCTGACGCAGCGCGGCGCGTCGGGTGTCTCCCCCGAGGCCGAGCCGACGCCGGCGCAGCTGTCGTCGATCAGCGATTACGTGAAGAAGAACAAGGTGACGACGATCTACGCTGAGACCCTCGTCTCGCCGAAGGTGGCTCAGACCATCGCCTCCCAGACCGGCGCCCGCGTCGACGTCCTCGACCCGATCGAAGGGTTGACGGACGCGAGCAAGGGCAGCGACTACCTCGCCGTGATGAGATCCAACCTCGCCACATTGAAGAAGGGCCAGGGCTGCTCGTGAGCGTCTCCCCCATCCTGCGACTGCGCGACGCCGCGTTCGGCTACGACGGCCGCGCGGTCGTCAGCGGTGTCTCGCTCGAGGTGAACCCCGGCGAGATCATCGCGGTTCTCGGGCCGAACGGCTCCGGCAAGTCGACGCTGATGCGCGGCATCCTCGGCCTCAACGACCACGTCAGCGGGCAGGTCGAGCTGTTCGGCACGCCCGCATCTTCGTTCAAGGCGCGCACGCGCATCGGCTACGTGCCGCAGCGGCACACGCTGTCGGCGTCGGTGCGCGCGACGGTGGAAGAGGTCGTCGAGGTGGGTCGCCTGCCGCACCGGCCCTGGTACCGACGCGCGGACGCCGTGGATCGCCGGCTCGTCACCGCGGCCCTCGCCGAGGTCGGGCTCGCCGATCGCTCCCGCGACGACGTCGCCACCCTCTCCGGGGGTCAGCACCGACGCGTCCTCATCGCCCGCGCGCTGGCCGCGCAGCCCGACATCCTCGTCATGGACGAGCCGACGGCCGGCGTCGACACCGCCAGTCAGGAGGTACTCGCCGAGGTGCTCGAGCGCCTCGCCGCGAGTGGCGTGACGATGATCATCGTCACGCACGAGATCGAGGCGCTGCACGGCATCGTCACGCGCATCGTCGAGGTCGCGCACGGCGCCGTGACGTTCGACGGACCGCCCGCGCGCTACGGCGAGCGCGTCAGCGCGTCGCTCGGTGGGGCGTCGCTCGGCGGCCACGACCACCACGCCGAGGACCTGCCGCACCACGCGCCGGGCTACGCGCGCGGACCCTTCGACGACGCCAGGTTCGCGCCCGATCACGGGCGATTCAGGGAGGGGGATCGTCGTGGCTGAGTCGCTCGCTACGTGTTCTGATGGGGCGCCCGTGCGTCCCGTCGCTCCCTTCCACGCTCTGATCGGAGGCCACCGTGGGTGACCTGTTCGTCCTCGAGGCGATGCGATACGCGTTCGTCGCCGCGCTGCTCGTCGGGGCGGCCGCGCCGTCCGTCGGGGTGTTCCTCGTGCAACGACGGCTGTCGCTCATCGGTGACGGCATCGGCCACGTCGCGCTCGCCGGCGTCGCGATCGGGGTGCTCCTGCACGCCTCGCCGATCCTGACGGCGCTCATCGCGGCCGTCGTCGCGGCGTGCATCATCGAGTTCATCCGCCTGCGCGGGACGACGAACGCCGACGTCGCCCTCGCCGTCATGTTCTACGGCGGTATCGCGGCGGGCGTCGTACTGCTCTCACGCGCCGACAACGCGGGGCAGACGTCGATCAGTCAGTACCTGTTCGGCTCGATCCTCACGACGACGAGCGACCAGCTGTGGCAGTTCGGCGCGCTCGCCCTCGTCGCCGTCGGCGCGACGACGGTGCTGCGCAAGCGCCTGTTCGCCGTCGCCAACGACGAGGAGTACGCGCGGGCCGTGGGGCTGCCCGTCGTGCCGCTCAATCTGCTGCTGTCGATTCTGACGTCGGTGACGGTCGTGTTGTCGATGCGCGTCATCGGCCTGTTGCTCATCTCGGCGCTCATGATCCTGCCCAACGCGACGGGCCAGCTGATCGGTCGTAGCTTCCGTCAGACGACGGCCGCAGCCGTCGTCGTGGGCTGCCTCAGCGGTGCGCTGGGCGTCACCAGCGCGTACTACCTCGACACCCCGCCCGGCGGTACCGTCGTGCTCGCGGCGATCGCGCTGTTCCTGCTCGCGTCGTTCGTGGCGATGACCGTGCACGCCGTGCGCGCTCGTCAGGCGCGACGGGTGGCGCACCACGCGCACGAGCACCGGCAGGGCTGCGGGCACCCGTCCGTCCCTCACGGCGACCACGTCGACTACCTTCACGACGGTGAGTTCCACGCGCCGCACGGCGACCACTGGGACGCCCACCGACCCGCCGTCGAGACCTCGAAAGGCACGCATGATGCGGTGTGACAGCGCAGGACGCTTCGAGCTTCGACGAGTCTGGACGGATGTCCGATGAGTGCGCGCAAACCGACACGCCAGCAGCGCGCCGTCGCCGAGAGGCTCGACGGCTGCGGCGAGTTCTGCTCCGCGCAGGATCTGCACGCGAAGCTGCGCGCCGACGGTGAGACGATCGGCCTCGCAACGGTGTACCGCACCCTGCAGGCGCTCGCCGGGGACGGCACCGTCGACGTGCTGCGCACCGACGACGGTGAAGCCGTCTACCGCAGCTGCTCCCCCACGCACCACCACCACCTCGTGTGCCGACGGTGCGGACGCACCGTCGAGGTCGAGGGCCCGACGGTCGAACGCTGGGCCTCCGGCATCGCCGCCGAGCACGGCTTCACCGCCGTCAGCCACCAGCTCGAGATCTTCGGGCTGTGTCGCGCGTGCAGTCAGGACGCCGCCGCTGCCTCTGCTTCCGCCCCCTCTGACGCGGGGCCTTGAGTCGCCCGAAGCGTTGCGGCGGGTTCTCCCGTCAGGACCGCACCGAATGTCTCGACGGCACTGACCCTGCCGCATGGCGACGGCGCAAACACCTCACGAAGGCGCCGTCTCCACCGTGTCACGGCGGCGCTGA
>NZ_DCNR01000123.1:0-5838 GCF_002322065.1 Dermacoccus sp. UBA1591
TCAGGACCGCACCGAATGTCGCGACGGCACTGACCCTGCCGCATGGCGACGGCGCAAACACCTCACGAAGGCGCCGTCTCGCTCGTGTCACGGCGGCGCGGACGCGTCACGGCGGCACTGAATACCATGACGGCACTGCCCCGGACTCCGGTCTCGAGGGGTGAATCAGGCGACGCGGCCGGCATCTGACACCACTGCGAACTGCGTCCCTCTGTGCGCTTTTCGTCGACCTTCGTAAATCGCAGGGGGGCCGGGTCAGTCGATGAGGCCGTCGTCCTCGTAGATGCCGCCGCCGTCAGCGTCGGGGTCCCCCATGAGCACCGGGTCGTAGGACGGCTTGGGCTTCGACGGCGCACGAGCTGCCGCCGCAGCGTCGTCCGCAGCCTGCTGAGCGGCGACGGCGTCGACGGCTCCGCCATAGCGACGGTCGCGCCGGGCGTAGATGTCGACGGCCTCCCACAGCTTGCGACGGTCGAAGTCGGGCCACAGCGTGTCGAGGAAGACCATCTCGGCGTAGGCGCTCTGCCATAGCTGGAAGTTGCTCGTCCGCTGCTCGCCGGAGCTGCGCACGAACAGGTCGACGTCCGGCAGGCCCGGCGCGTAGAGGTAGCTCTGGATCGTCTTCTCGGTGATCTTCTTCGGGTTCAACCGGCCGGCCGCGACGTCGTCAGCGAGCGAGCGTGTGGCATCGACGAGCTCTGCGCGCCCGCCGTAGTTGACGCACATCTGCAGGGTGCAGACGGTGTTGTTCTTCGTGCGCTCCTGGGCGACTTCGAGCTCGCGCACGACAGAACGCCACAGCCGCGGCTTGCGCCCCGACCAGATGACGCGCACGCCCCACGAGTCGAGCAGGTCGACGCGACGACGGATCGTGTCGCGGTTGAAGCCCATGAGGAAGCGCACCTCCTCCGGCGAACGGCGCCAGTTCTCCGTCGAGAACGCGTAGGCGCTGATGTTCTTGACGCCGAGTTGGATGCAGCCGGCGACGACGTCGATCAGCATCGCCTCACCCGCCTCGTGGCCCTTCGTGCGCGGCAGACCGCGCTCGTTGGCCCAACGCCCGTTGCCGTCCATGACCATCGCGATGTGCTGCGGCACCAGCTCAGCAGGAATCGCGGGCGGCGTGGCGCCGCTGGGGTGCGGGTCGGGTGAGATCGGCACGGGCGTCGTCCTTCGGGTCGTGATTCTTGTCGTCGTGCTGCGTGACGTAGGTGTCCCGACGTCTCGGTGAGGACAGTCTCTCAGGACGCCGGGTGCGCGTCGTGCGTCGCAGGCTCGGCGGGTGTCGCGGGTGGGGTCGAGCGAGCGACGACGGTGTAGTCGCCGCGATCGACGTGCCTGAGCGAGCGCACGCCGTGTTCGAGGTGCCATTGGACGTATGCGGCGATGAGGTTGCTCGACTGTCGACGCGCGTCGTCGCTCGTCGCGGCGACGGCGTTCCAGTGGCCGCGCAGCAGGGCGTCCATGAGGACGAACGTCTCGGGCATCGGCGCGGTCGATCCGGGCGGGCGGCACTGCGGGCAGACGGCGCCACCGACGGCGAGGTTGAACGCACGCTGCGGGCCGGGGTCGCCGCAGCCGGCGCAGTCGATGAAGCTCGGCGTCCACCCGGCCGTCGCGACGGAACGCACGAGGTAGGCGTCGAGTACGAGATGCGCGGGGATCTGACGCTGCGCGAGCGCTGCGAGCGCCCCGGCGAGAAGGTTGAAGTGGGCCACGACGCGGTCGGAATCCTCGCAGAGCCGGTCTGCCGTCTCGAGCATCGCGGCACACGCGGTGTAGGAGGGATAGTCCTGCGCGATGGCGTCGCCGTAGGAGGCGAGGAGGTCGACCTGAGTGACGACGTCGAGGTTGCGCCCCTCGTGCAGCTGGATGTCGACGACCATGCCCGGCTCGAGACGCGCCCCGAACTTCGACTTCGTCTTGCGCACGCCCTTCGCGACGGCGCGCTTCTTGCCGTGATTGCGCGTCAGCATCGTGATGATGCGATCGGCCTCCCCCAGCTTGTGGGTGCGCAGCACGATGGCGGCGTCACGGTAGAGGGGAGGCATGTCTCCATTGTCTCGCGGTTGCCTGCGTCAGCGATAGCGGGCCCGCGTCTCGTCCGCTGACGGCGCAACTCGTCGGGCGGATGCGTCCCCAGGCATGCCTCAGCCGCCGACATGCGTTCTGCTCCCCCACCCCCGCCGTTTCCCCCTGCGTCCAACTGCACCCGGGTGCATCTGGGCGCAAAGGGCGGGGCTGGACGAGTCAGGACAAGAGGCGCATAATCGAACACATGTTCGCAGGTCTACAGGGGTCGCTGCTCGACCAGGTCGAGGAGGTCGGCGTGCGTCCGCTCGTAGGCGCCGTCCGTCGCACCGAGCTGACGCGCGGGGCCTGGGTCGACCTGCGCCCCGGCTTCATCACCGGCGCTGACGAGTTGTTCAGCCGCCTCATGCTCGGTGGCAGCGCGGGCGTCGACTGGCGGGGCGAGCGTCGCGTCATGTGGGACAAGGAGGTCACCACGCCCCGCTTGCTGCGCTTCTACCGCGGCGACGAACGCTGGCCCGACCCCGTGATGCGCGACGCCCAACGCGCGCTGAGCGACCATTACGCCCCCGAACTCGGCGAGCCGTTCACCACCGCCGGCATGTGCCTCTACCGTGACGGCCGTGATTCCGTCGCGTGGCACGGCGACAAGGAGGGCCGCTCGAGCACGAAGGACACGATGATCGCCATCGTCTCGATCGGCTCGCCGCGCACACTGGCGCTTCGCCCCGTCGGTGGCGGGCAGAGCCTGCGCTTCCAGATCGGCCACGGCGACCTGCTCGTCATGGGTGGCTCTTGTCAACGGACCTGGGAGCATGCCGTTCCGAAGACGACGAAGTCCGTCGGGCCTCGCATCAGCATCCAGTTCCGGCCCTACGACGTGAGATGAGATTCAACCCCGTGACGCATGCCGTCAGCCTGCAGCCGAGGGGCGTGGGACCACAGGACGCGCCCACGGCGCCCGCGCCTCGACGACCTGGGGAGCAGTAGCCATGCCCGACCCACGGCCCCGTTCTTCGACGCCCACTCTTGCGACCCGCAGTGTCGAAACCCTTGACGGCGCGCTCGACCGGATCGGGCGATCATCGTTCAGGGCGAAGTTCCATCTCAGCCCGGCCGATGCGCGGTACGCGCGCGATCGGGGGCGTCGCGAGATCGAAACCCATGCCGCGCGCTTCATCGGCGAGCGCCTCGCCGCTGCCAATCCCGACAACGACGGCCGGCAGACCCCGATGCGCGGCCATCCGGTCTTCCTGGCTCAACACGCGACGGCGACCTGTTGCCGCGGATGCCTCGCGAAGCACCACGGCATCGTCAAGCACCACCCGCTGACAGACGAGCATCAGGTCTACGTCGTCGCCGTCATCATGCGCTGGATCGAGCGAGAGTTGCGACGCCTCCCCCACGATTCCTGTCGCGCTCCGCTGCCCCCGTCCAAGCATCGGCGACCGGGCATGTCATCGGATGCGGCGCTCTTGTGAGCGCTCCCCGCGGTATGTCGCACAACGCCCGTCACCCTGACACGACGAAGCGGGTGGAGCCCAGCACCTTCCCCGGTCGCTGGGTTCCACCCGCTCGTCCCATTATGCCGTGTCGCACCGAGGGCCTCATGCGTCGCGGAACACCGAAATAGTTGTGGAAGTTCGCGCTACCCAGAGCGCGAACCTCCACAACCCTTGGCCCAGCCGTCAGGCCGCAGCCGCCTCCGCGTCACGCTCGGCACGGTTGACGGCCGACAGGATCGCCATGAGCGACGCACGCACCGTCGATTCGTGGATGCCGACGCCCCACAGCACGCGGTCGCCGATGGCGCACTCGACGTACGCCGCAGCCTTCGAATCCTCGCCGGACGAGAGCGTGTGCTCCGTGTAGTCGAGGAGGCGCACGTCGACGTCAATGGTGCTCAGCGCGTCGAAGAAGGCGTCGATGGGTCCGTTACCCTCACCCGAGATCGTCACGGGCTCGCCGCGATCGAGCAGACGGACGGTGATCTTGTCGCGGCCGTCGTCCGTCGAGTCGAGCTGGCTGCCGACCGGCTTGAAACGACCCCAGGCGCGCTCGCCCTCACCGGTGCCGGGCAGGTACTCGTCGGAGAAGGTCGACCACAGCCACTGCGGCGTCACCTCGCCGCCGGCTGTGTCCGTCCACTGCTGCACGACGCCAGCGAACTCGATCTGCAGGCGGCGCGGCAGGTCGAGGTTGTACTCGCTCTTCAGCAGGTACGACACGCCACCCTTGCCGCTCTGGCTGTTGACGCGCACGACGGCCTCGTACGAGCGCCCGACGTCGTGCGGGTCGACGGGCAGATACGGCACACCCCAGACGAGCTCGTCGATCGACTTGCCCGTCTCCTTCGACTGACGCTCCATGTCGTCGAAGCCCTTCTTGATGGCGTCCTGGTGCGAACCGGAGAACGCCGTGAAGACGAGGTCGCCGCCGTACGGGTGACGTTCGCCGACGGGCAGCTGGTTGCAGTACTCGACCGTCGAACGGATCGTCTGGATGTCGGAGAAGTCGATCATCGGGTCGATGCCCTGACCGAACAGGTTCATGCCCAGGGTGACGAGGCAGACGTTGCCGGTGCGCTCACCGTTGCCGAACAGGCAGCCCTCGATGCGGTCGGCGCCCGCCATGTAGCCCAGCTCCGCAGCCGCGACACCCTCGCCGCGGTCGTTGTGCGGGTGCAGCGACAGCACGACGGACTCGCGACTGTCGAGGTGACGCGACATCCACTCGACCGAGTCGGCGTACACGTTCGGCGTCGCCATCTCGACGGTCGCCGGCAGGTTGATGATCATCTTGTGATCGGGCGTCGGCTCGATGACGCCGATGACCTCGTTGCAGATGCGCGCCGCGAATTCGAGCTCGGTTCCCGTGTACGACTCGGGCGAGTACTCGAAGTACACCTTCGTCTCGGGGATCGTCTCGGCGAGCTTCTTGCACAACCGCGCCCCCTGCAGGGCGATGTCGACGATGCCGTCCTCGTCGAGGTTGAACACCACGCGACGCTGCAGCACCGACGTCGAGTTGTAGAAGTGGACGATCGCGCTCGGCGCACCCTTGATGGCGTCGAACGTCTTCTCGATGAGGTGGTCGCGGCACTGCGTCAGCACCTGGATCGTCACGTCGTCGGGGATGTGGCCGCCGTCGATCAGTTCGCGGACGAAGTTGAAGTCCGTGTCGGACGCCGACGGGAAACCGACCTCGATGTCCTTGTAGCCCATCTGCACGAGCAGCTTGAACATGCGCATCTTGCGCTCGGAATCCATCGGGTCGATGAGCGCCTGGTTGCCGTCACGCAGATCGACGGCGCACCAACGCGGCGCCTTCTCGATGATCTTGTCGGGCCACGTGCGGTCGGGCAGGTCGACCTTGATCTGCTCGTGGAAGGGGACGTACTTGCCGATCGGCATCGTCGTCGGCTGCTGAGATCCGTGCATGGGTGGTGTTCGCCTCACTGCGTTCGTTGCGGGTGCCGGCCGAGCACCATTCAACCCCGCGGTGAGGATGGCCGACTAGTTGGCCCCACCGCGGCAACGAAGAAGGAGACTCACTCCCCGAACCGTGCGCATGCCACCAACCTAGGGGTGACGCGCCCCACACCACCACCCGCACGTCGCCGTCGTCCAGCAGGCGGACGGCGGCGGGCTGCCGCAAGCTTCCTCGCCGGCGGTGCGTCGTTACCGCGCGCTCATCCCACCACAGGATGACGACGGCCCGGCGCGCGGCGTGAATAGCTGGGCGGGTGAACGACATCTGGAGCCGCGGGCCACGTGCGCGACGCTGGATCATGGCGGCCGAGGGGCT
>NZ_DCNR01000123.1:6063-23583 GCF_002322065.1 Dermacoccus sp. UBA1591
GGGCGTGGCGGCGAGCGTCGCGATCTTCATTGCGTTCCTCGTCCGCCGTCACACCCTGCGCCTGATGTTCGTCCTGGCGGCAGCAGGCGGCGCCATGCAGCTCGTCGACCCGCACGCCTTCATCATCTTCGGTGACTTTCTCTACGCCCCGATCTGCGCCGAGCTCGGCGTGCACCGCGACGCGCGCGTGCGCCGTCTCGGCCTCATCACGGGCGCGCCCTTCGTCCTGCCGCGCCTGGTCGCCATCTTCGGACGCCTGCTCGGAGCCGGCCCCGACGCGCGCATCGCACGCCGCAACGCCGTCGCTGACCCGATGCGCACGACGCGCGCCACGCTCGGCCTCGTCATCGGCGTCGGCCTCGTCACGACGTTCGCCTCCGGCAGCGCCGCGCTGTCGGAGTCGATCACGACGTGGGATCTGAGCGCCGCTGAGAGGGCACAAGCGCTCGACGTCATGCACATGGTCTCGATCCTCATGATGTCGCTCGTCGTCATCGCCTCGATCATCGCGGGCGTCGGCTTCGTCAGCACGATGTCGCTCGTCGTCATCCAGCGCCGCCGCGAGATCGGCATGCTGCGCGCCATGGGCTTCACGGCGCGTCAGATCCGCGGCATGGTGACGCGCGAGTCGCTCGCGCTCGGGTTGACGGCCGTGCTCGTCGGCATCGCCCTCGGCGTGCTGCTCGGTTCGCTCGGCGCGCAGTCGCTCATCGGGGCCGGCAACGACGGCTTCGTCTGGGGTCTACCGTTCGAGGTGCTCGCCGTCATCGTCGTCGCAGCTCTCGCGCTGGTCCTCGTCGCGGCCCTGCCGCCCGCGCGTCGCGCCACGACGGTGACGCCCGTCGAGGCCCTGCGCGTCGTGTGACCTCCCACGCTGTGCGAACCCGGCCCAGACGAGTTGAGGTCCGACACTCTGCACTGCAGGGTTTCGGACCTCAACTCATCTCGTGAGGACTGCAATCACGAATTGCGGACTTTCAGACCTCAGGCAAGCGGTCTGCGACGAGCGCTCAGCGTCGGATGTCGGGCGCGCGGCGGATGACGAGGTACTTCTCGCTCAGTTCCTCGATGGCGAACTTGCCGATCGGGATCTCGGAGACGACGAGTTCCTCGTCGAGCGAGAACGGCGCGATCTTCGTCGTCACCTCACGCACGACCTCGCCGCCGCGGATCGTCTTGTACGTGTTGGTGATCTCGACGCGCCCGTCCTTGACCGGAACCGTCTGACGCCACCGCTCGTAGGTGTTGCGCCCCATCGTCGAACTCGCCGTGCGCACGAGCTCCTCACCCGTGTCGACGACGCCGTACGCGCGGCTCATGAGGACCGGTGCGCCCTCGGGCAGCACCTGCGCCATGCGATCCCAGAACGCGAGGCGCGCGCGTCCGCCGAGGAAGTAGATGACGTTGAACAGCAGCGCGCCACCGATCTGCTCGGGCATCCACGCGTCGAGGATCGAGTTCGGCACGACGGTGGTGCGTGCACGCAGCGAGTCGCGCTCGGCGATGCGCATCATGAGCATCGAGCGCATCCACGGGTCGGGTTCGACGGCGATGATCTCGGCGTCGGGGAACTGCTCGGCGAGCGCGACCGTCGTCAGGCCCGAGCCGGGGCCGATGTCGACGAGCGGCAACTCAGGCTTGAACCCGGCTCCCTCCCAGGGAATCCCGCCGACATAGTCGGTCTCGGGGTTGATCGGCAACCGCAGCACGTCTCCGAACTCGGCCCACGCCTCGTGGTCCTTCATGTGCTCACTCATACGAAAACCTCAGAAGTTGAATCCCAGCTTGCCCAGCTGCTTCGGGTCGCGCTGCCAGTCCTTCGCCACCTTGACGTGCAGGTCGAGGTAGACCCGCTGCCCGAGCAGCTTCTCGATGCCCTCGCGCGCCGTGGTGCCGACCTCGCGCAGCCGCGAACCGCCGCGGCCGATGATGATGGCCTTCTGGCTGGGACGCTCGACGAAGATGTTGACGCGCACGTCCATGAGGGGCTTGTCGGCCGGGCGATCCTCACGCGGCACCATCTCCTCGACGACGACGGCCAACGAGTGCGGCAACTCGTCACGCACGCCCTCGAGCGCGGCCTCGCGGATGAGCTCGGCGATCATGACGGTGTCCGACTCGTCGGTCAGCACGTCGTCGGGGTACAGCTGAGGCGACTCGGGCAGGTAACCCAGCAGCACGTTCGCCACATCATCGACCTGCTTACCCGAAACCGCCGAACACGGAACGATCGCGGCCCACTCCCCGAGACGGTCGACCTCGATGAGGTGCTCGGCGAGTCGCTCCCGATCGACGGTGTCGGTCTTCGTCACGAGCGCGACGACGGGGCGCTTGCGCACGCGCTGCAGCTCGGCGAGGTCCTTCGCGATGAACTGATCGCCCGGGCCGATCTTCTGGTCGGCGGGCAGGCAGAACCCGATGACGTCGACGTCGAGCAGCGTCTCGCGCACGACGTCGTTGAGGCGCTCACCGAGCAGCGTGCGCGGCTTGTGCAGGCCGGGGGTGTCGACGAGGACGATCTGGCCGTCGGGGCGCGTCACGATCCCACGGATCGTGTGACGCGTCGTCTGCGGCTTGCTCGAGGTGATCGCCACTTTGTCGCCGACGAGCGCGTTCGTCAGCGTCGACTTGCCCGCGTTGGGCCGCCCGACGAGGCAGGCGAAACCGGCGCGGTAGATCTCGCCGTCGTGGGTCGTGTCGTGCTCGGTCATCGATCCGTCTCCTCGCCGCGCGTCTCGGCGCTGCGCTCGTCCCCACGCCCGTCCGGGTCGGTGGGATCTTCGGGTTCCACACGCTCGACGATCAACGTCGCGAGCTGGTGGCGTCGTCCTGCCATCTTCTCAGCCGTGAGGCGCAGCCCGTCGATCTCGCCGCTCGCGCCGACGAGCGGCACGCGCCCGACGAGCTTGGCGAGCAGACCACCGACGGTGTCGATGTCGTCCTCGTCGATGCTGACGCCGTACATCTCGCTCAGGTCGTCGATCGACATGCGAGCCGGAACGCGCGTGCGGCCGTCCCCCAGTTCCTCGACGCCGGGCGTCACGCGGTCGTACTCGTCGTCGATCTCGCCGACGATCTCCTCGACGATGTCCTCCATCGTCACGATGCCGGCGGTGCCGCCGTACTCGTCGATGACGACGGCGAAGTGGACGCGGTCGCGCTGCATCTCCTTGAGCAACGCGTCGACGGGCTTCGACTCGGGCACGAACGCGAGATCGCGCATCACCTCGGAGATGGCGATGGCGTCCGCGTCGCCGGTGAGCGTGCGCCGCACGACGTCTTTGAAGTACAGCAGGCCGACGAGGTCGTCGGAGTTCTCGCCGATGACGGGCACGCGCGAGTAGCCGGAGCGCACGAACAGGTTCATCGCCTGGTGCAGGCTCTTGTAGCCGTCGATCGTGATCATGTCGGTGCGCGGCACCATGACCTCGCGCACGATCGTGTCGCCGAGCTCGAACACGCTGTGGATCATGCGCCGCTCGTCGGCCTCGATGAGGTCGGAATCCTCGGCGAGGTCGACGAACTCGCGCAACTCCGCCTCGGAGTCGAATGGGCCGTCCTTGTAGCCCTCACCCGGGGTGACCGCGTTGCCCAGCGTCACGAGCAGCCGCGCGAGCGGTGAGAGCACCGTGAGCGCGACGAGGACGGGCCGCGCCGTCGCGAGCGCCACCTTGTCGGCGTGCTGGTGGCCCAGCGTGCGCGGCGAGACGCCGACGAGCACGAACGAGGCGATCGCCATGACGGCGACGGCCGTCGCGAGGCTCGGCCAGAACGCGCCGTCGAACGCGCGTGTCGCGGCGACGGTGACGAGGACGGCGGCCGTCATCTCGGCGCCGACGCGCAGGAACGTCAGCACCATGAGCGCCGTCGCGTGGTTGTCGACGATGCGTCCGAGCGCCGAGGCGCCGGCGTGGCCCTCCTCGGCGAGCGCGACGACGCGGTGGCGCGTCACGCGCCCGAGCGCCGATTCGACGAGGGCGAAGACGAAGCCCATGACCACGCTGACGAGCGCGGCGATCAGCACGATGGTCACGTGCGGTTCACTCCCAAGGTCTGCGGGGTCACTCGCGCCCGGACGGCGGCGCGATGCGGATGGTGCCCGCCTCCGTGCTGCGCCCGCGGCTCGCGAGGTAGGTGAGCAGGATCGTGCGCTGCAGTTCGAACATCTCGACGCGTTCGTCCGGTTCGGCGTGGTCGTAGCCGAGCAGGTGCAGCACGCCGTGGACGGTGAGCAGCAGCAGCTCCTCCATCGTGTCGTGCCCGGCTGCGGCCGCCTGCGCGGCGGCGACGCTCGGGCACAGGACGATGTCGCCGAGCATGCCCTCCTGGGACGGCTCGCGCTCGCTGCCGGGCGTCAGCTCGTCCATCGGGAAGCTCATGACGTCCGTCGGGCCCGGCAGATCCATCCACTGCACGTGCAGCGTCTCCATCGCTGCCTCGTCGATGATGCGGATGCTCAGCTCGACGTTGGGGTGGACGAACATCGCGTCCATCGCGTAGCGCGCGCAGTCGTGGATCTCGTCGAGCTCGACGTCGACGTCGGTCTCGTTGGCGATGTCGATCGTCATGCCGGCTGCCCCTCGCCGCCGGCGCGCGCCTCGCGGCGCTTCTTCGCCTCGGCGCGGCGACGTTCGGCTGCCGCGTCGTAGCGGCCGTAGGCGTCGACGATGTCGGAGACGAGGCGGTGACGTACGACGTCGCTCGAGTCGAGGTGGGCGAAGTGGACGTCGTCGATTCCGGTGAGCACGTCCTCGATGACCCGCAGGCCCGACGTCGTGCCACCCGGCAGGTCAACCTGCGTGACGTCACCCGTCACGACGATCTTCGAACCGAAGCCGAGGCGCGTGAGGAACATGCGCATCTGCTCGCTGCTCGTGTTCTGCGCCTCGTCGAGGATGATGAACGAGTCGTTGAGCGTGCGCCCGCGCATGTACGCGAGCGGCGCGACCTCGATCGTGCCTGCGGCCATGAGCTTCGGGATCGAGTCGGGGTCGATCATGTCGTGCAGCGCGTCGTAGAGCGGACGCAGATACGGGTCGATCTTGTCGTTGAGCGTGCCGGGCAGGAAGCCGAGGCGCTCACCGGCCTCGACGGCAGGGCGCGTCAGGATGATGCGGTTGACCTGTTTGGCCTGCAGCGCCGCGACGGCCTTCGCCATCGCCAGATACGTCTTGCCCGTACCGGCCGGGCCGATGCCGAAGACGATCGTGTTGCGGTCGATCGCGTCGACGTACTCCTTCTGCCCCAGTGTCTTCGGGCGGATCGTGCGCCCGCGGCTGGAGATGATGTTCGTCGTCAGCACGTCGGCGGGGCGCTGCGCGTTCTTGCCGCGCAGCATGCCGATAGAGCGCTCGACGGCGTCACGGTTGATCTGGTGGCCCGCATCGATCATCGTGAGCAGCTCACCGACGAGGGTCTCGACGATCGCCGCGTCCTCGCGCGGGCCGTCGATCGTCAGCTCATTGCCGCGCGCAAAGACGAACAGGCGCGGGAAGGCGCGCTCGATCGTGCGCATCAGCTGATCCTGCGGCCCGAGCAACTGCACCATCGCGACGTCGGGCGGGATGACGATGCGCGTCTGCTGCGAGGCAGCCTGGCCGTCAGGGTCGTGAGGGGTGCGCTCGGAGGGCGCGGAAGCGTCAGTCATCGTGTCTCCAGTCTAGTGGTCGCTCGGGCGCTCAGACCCAGCGCGAGCGCGCGAGCAGGGCGGCGAGCGCCGCCGGGCCGGCCGACGACGAACGCAGCACGGTGGCGCCCATCCGCACCGGCGTGGCACCGGCCGCGACGAACGCGTCGAGCTCGGCGGGCGTGATGCCGCCCTCGGGGCCGACGACGAGCATCACGTCACCGGCCGACGGCAGCTCGACCTGCGCGAGACTCGCCTCGGCGTCCTCGTGCAGGACGAGCGCGAGGCCGCCCTCCGCGACGGTGGCCGAGATCGCCTGCGCCGCAGCGTTCTTCGTCACGAGGTCACTGATGCGCGGGGGCGTCGCCCGTCGTGATTGTTTCGTGGCCGCCTCGGCCTGCGCCACCCATTTACGGCGGGCCTTCTCGGCGCGCTCACCCCTCCACTGCACGATGGAACGCTCCGCCTGCCACGGCACGACGGCGTCGACGCCGAGCTCCGTCGCCGCCTCCACCGCCTGCAGGTCGCGATCACCCTTAGCGAGCGCCTGGACGAGCGTGAACGTCACCGCCGGCGGTGTCTCGCGCGTCACCTCGCTCACGTGCGCCGTCAGCTCGCCCTTCGTGGTCTCTGCGACCACGGCGTGCGCGACGAGGCCCTCGCCGTCGGCGAGCAGGATCTGCTCACCGACACCCATCCGCTTGACGGTGACGGCGTGGCGTCCCTCGTCACCCGCGAGCACGACGGGTGCACCCGTCGCCATGTCGTCGGACAGAGCGCCGGGTGCGACGAAGTAGAGGTGCGCGGTCACGCCTCAGCCCTTCCAGGCCTGACGCAGCTTGCCGAGCAGGCCCTGGTTGACGGGCTGGAACTTCGGCGCCGGCGAGTCCTCTCCGCGCGACTCGGCGAACTGACGCAGCAGGTCGGCCTGCTCGGCCGTCAGCTTGCTCGGGGTGCGCACGTTGGCATGCACGAGCAGGTCGCCGCGGTTGTCGGTGCGCAGCCGCGTGACGCCGAGGCCCTTGAGGGTGATGACGTCGCCGGGCTGCGTGCCGGCCTTGATGTCGATGTCGCGCGAGCCGTCGAGCGTCTCGAACGGCACCGTGGCGCCGAGCGCCGCGGCCGACATCGGCAGCTCGAGCGAGCAGTGCAGATCGTCGCCCTGACGCTGGAACATCGGGTGCTTCTCGACGCGTACCTCGACGTACAGGTCACCGGCGGGGCCGCCGCCGGGGCCGACCTCGCCTTCACCGCGCAGCTGGATGCGCGTGCCGGTGTCGACGCCGGCGGGCACCTTGATCGTGATGGTGCGCGTGTCGCGCTTGCGGCCGTTGCCGTCGCACTCGAAACACGGGCTGTCGATGATGTCGCCGTACCCCTGGCACGCGGTGCACGGACGCGACGTCAACACCTGGCCGAGGAAGCTGCGCTGCACCTGCTGCGTCTGCCCCGCACCGCCGCACACGTCACACGTGTGCTTGCCCGTGCCGGGACGCGAACCGTCGCCATGACAGGTCGAGCAGACGACGGCCGTGTCGAACGTCAGCTCCTGCTCGCCGCCGAAGACGGCCGTGGCGAGTTGGATGTCGAGCGGCAGCAACGCGTCCTGGCCGTGCTGGACGCGGCTGCGCGGGCCGCCGCCTCCCCCTGCGGCACCCCCCGTGAAGAACGCGTCCATGATGTCGCTGAAGCTGAACCCGGCGCTACCGCCGGGCGCGTAGGGGTCGACGCCCTGGTCGTAGGCCGCCTTCTTCTGCGGATCGCCGAGCACGTCGTAGGCCTGCCCGACGCGCTTGAACTCCTCGGCCGCCTCCGGGGAGGGGTTGACGTCGGGGTGCAGCTTGCGGGCCTTCTTGCGGTAGGCGCGCTTGATCTCCTCGACGGAGGCCTCACGCGTGACACCGAGTTCGGCGTAGTAGTCGTTCACGAGCATCCTTGCTTTCGACGGGTGAAGATTTCGTCACTCATGTGGTCGTGGTGCGCCCGAGCCATCACTGCTCGAGAAGTTCGGAGACGTAGCGGGCGACCGCGCGCACGTTCGCCATCGTCTGCGGGTAGTCCATGCGGGTCGGGCCGAGCACGCCGAGCGTCGCGACGGCGTCGCTGCCGTAGGCCGTCGTCACGAGCGAGGTCGACTCGAGGCCTGCGAAGTCGTTCTCGGCGCCGATGCGGACGGTCACCTCGTGCGTCGGATCGTCGTCGCGTGTGCTGATGAGGCGCATGAGGACGACGTGCTCCTCCAGCGCCTCGAGAACACGGCTGACGCTGAGGCCCGCGTCGTCGCGCAGCCCGGCACGCGCGAGGTTCGCCGTCCCCGCGAGCACGACGCGCTCCTCCCGGTCCTCGGCGAACACCGCGGCGATCGTCGCGACGATCGTGTCGACGTCAGCACGCTGCCCCGGCTCGAACTCCGCGCCCAGCTCGGTCATGGCCGCGGCGGCCTCGGTGAGCAACCGCGCGCCGGAGACCTTGTTGACGCGCGCTCGCAGCGTCTGGACGAGGCGCTCGTCGTCGGCGGAGGCGACGGAGACGAGACGCTGCTCGATGCGACCTGAGTCGAGGATGACGACGAGCGACAGGCGCCCCTCGGCGACCGGCACCAGCTCGATGTGTCGCACCCGTGAGCGCCGCAGCGACGGGTACTGCATGACGGCGGCCTGGTTCGTCAGTGTGGCGAGCAGCCGGGCGGTGCGTTCGACGATGTCGTCGAGGTCGACGCTCTGACGCAAGAACGTCTCGATCGCGCGACGCTGTGTCGCGCTCAGCGGCCGCACCTGGCTGAGGCGGTCGACGAAGATTCGATAGCCGGCATCGGTGGGCACGCGACCGGCCGAGGTGTGCGGCGCGGAGATGAGACCGGCGTCCTCGAGGGCGGCCATGTCATTGCGGATCGTCGCGGCGGAGACGCCGAGCTGATGACGTTCGAGCAACGCCTTCGAACCCACCGGTTCGGACGTCGCGACATAGTCCTGCACGATGGCGCGCAGCACCTCGAGCCGCCGTTCGTCGCTCATGCGCTCACCTCCCGCGCCTCGATACCGTCCTTCGATCTGCAGTCCGTCCAAGATTGGCACTCACGCCGAGCGAGTGCCAAATCATGCGGGGTGTGTTCGCCCACAGCGTCGCGGGCGGTTCCCTCGCGCCGTCGTCCATCGTCCGTCGGTCGGCAGGCGCGCGCTCCCCGGCCCTCGGCGACGCCGCGACGGGCGCCTGGCTGCGCCCGCGGCCATCGTTCTCGGCGCGCCGCGACGGCGGTTGTCGGTGGGCGGTTCTACCCTGATCGCCATGACCGACCGTTACGGCTCCGACGTCCTCTCCGGCGATTGGCGCGCGCCTCGACGTGGGCGTTCGCGCGAGGTGCCCGCTGAGCTCGACGTCGTCGTCGAGGACGCCCAGAGCGGTTACGTCGGCGCCGTCGTGCGCGTCGAGAAGTCGGGCGGGCAGCACGTCGTCTTCCTCGAGGACCGCTTCGGCAAGGCCCGCGGATTTCCGCTCGGCGCCGGCTTCCTCGTCGACGGCGAACCCGTGACACTCGTTGCGCCCCGACCCGCCACCGCCGCGCGCCTCGCCGAGCAGCAGACGCAGGCCGGGCGGACGGCGTCCGGTTCGCTCGCCGTCCCCGGGGCGAAGGCGCGCGTCGCGCTGGGTTCGCGAATTTTCGTCGAGGGACGGCACGACGCCGAACTCGTCGAGAAGGTGTGGGGTGACGACCTGCGCATCGAGGGCGTCGTCGTCGAATACCTCGAGGGCGTCGACGATCTCGCGGCCGTCATCCGCGACTTCCGACCCGAGAAGGGACGCCGCCTCGGCATCCTCGTCGACCACCTCGTGCCCGGCACGAAGGAGGCACGAATCGTCGAGAAGGCACGCGCCCTGCCGCAGGCACGCGACCACGTGCTCATCGTCGGCCACCCCTACGTCGACGTGTGGCAGTCCGTACGACCCGAGCGGCTCGGCTGGTCGAAGTGGCCCGTCATCCCCAAGGGGCAGTCGTGGAAGCACGGCATCCTCGCCGAGCTCGGCTGGCCGCACGCGACGCAGGCGGACGTCGCGCGCGGATGGAAGCAGATCCTCGGCACCGTGCGCACGTACGCCGACCTGCAACCCGAACTGCTCGGACGCGTCGAGGAGCTCATCGACTTCGTCACCGACCCCGCGCAGCAGTGAGACGCCGGGATGGCGCGGCGTGCGCCGACATCATCCCCGGGATGGACGCCGGGGCCCGCGAATATCGATCCCGCGGGGGATGCGCTCGGGACGCAGACACGGAATCATGGTCAGTGAACGAGAGATTCACCCTTCGACACCAGGAGACGTCGTGAGCAACTCCCAGCCGTACCCCTACCCCGACGAGCGCACGCAGGGCCAGGGAGCCGGACGGCTGGCCGGCGCTCCGTACGGCGCCGAGCCGCCCGTCACCGGCCAGGGTCACCTCAGCGATGACGAGCGCGCCGCCTCGATCGTCGCG
This sequence comes from Dermacoccus sp. UBA1591, assembly GCF_002322065.1. Classification (NCBI taxonomy): domain Bacteria; kingdom Bacillati; phylum Actinomycetota; class Actinomycetes; order Micrococcales; family Dermacoccaceae; genus Dermacoccus; species Dermacoccus sp. UBA1591. Next base: position 16,158 of record NZ_DCNR01000123.1, read on the forward strand.
CACCTGTCGGCGCCGGCCGCCGCGATCCTGTCTGCGGGATGGGTGAGCTTCCTCGGCCCGCTCATCGTGTGGTTCATCTACAGAAACCGCTCCGCCGCGGTGCGCCGCGCAGCGGCCGGGGCGTTCAACTTCAACGTTGCGTTCTCGATTCTCTACATCGTCGGTTGGGTTCTGGTCTTAACCCTCGTCGGCATTCCCGTCGCGCTCGTGCTCTGGGCCGTCATCTTCCTCGTCGCCGCGTGGTGCCACGTCAAGGGAGCGCTGCGCTCGGCGCGTGGCGAGAGCTACGACTACCCGTTCCAGATCCGCATCCTCAACTGATGCGGCCCACGTCGCGACGCCCCGCCCCAACAGCGCACCTCGTGTGAGCGCTGGGCTCGCCCCCACCCCTGACAACGTTCCCTCGGCACCCCGTGCCGCGGCGCTTCGTGCTACCCGATTTAAGAAAAGAATCATCATCCCTGCCCTGACCCCGGCCCCCCGTTAGCGCGAGGGCGTCGCCGCCGTCGACAAGCGTTCGGCGCTCAAGAACGTCCTCGGTGCCCTCGGCCTCCTGCTGCTCGCCATGTTCGCTGGCAGTCTCGTCGCCGCCGTCGGTGATCTGTTCGGCGACAGCGAGAACGGCCTCGTGACGCCGATCGGCGTCGTGACGATGGCGCTGCAGCTCGCGATCGCGGCCTTCGTCTTCCGCCGGGCCTGGCACATCACCTCACGCGACCTCGGCTTCGTCAAGGAGGGCGCGCTGGGTTCCTGGCTCGTCGGCGCACGGGGCGGCATCGCCGCCATCACCATCGTCTGGGGCGCCAACCACCTGCTCGGGGGCGTCGACTTCTCGCCCAAGATCACCGCCTCCGGAAAACGCGAACTCGCCCAGGATGAGCGAGGCGCCCGCGCCGATGAGGATCGCCCCCAGGACGCGGAAGACCGAACTCTCGGCCGCCGTGTTCATGACCGCGCCGGCCAAGCAGCGCGAAGATGCCTTAGACGGCGGGGTGAACGTGGACGCCGTCCTGGGAGACGTTGTCCTTGAACGGACCCTTGCCGGCGCGGATGAGGCGCGTCACGAGGAAGGTGACGACGAAGGAGATGAAGACGAACAGGAGCGGCAGCGTCGTCGTCGAGTAGTCGGAGCCGTTCATCGGCGCCCCCTTCGGTCGTCGGGGTCGGCGCAGGCGGGCACGCAGGGGCCCGGGGATCGCCCCTGAGGCAGGCCAGCCCCGGGAGGCGGGCGTCTCGGTGCGCGCGGCTCAGATCGCGAGCAGCGCCCGCACGACGGTGTCGGTGAGCAGGCGACCGCGCAGCGTCAGACGAACTCGTTTGTCGCGCACCGCTGACGGGCCGTCGATCAGCCCCGAGGCGACGAGGCCGGCGACGGCGCGTCGCCCGTCCTCGTCGAGAATGTCGAGAGGAAGTCCCTCGGCGAGGCGCACCTGGAGTAGGACGCGTTCCTCATAGCGCTGGCGCTCGTCGAGCAGTTCGCGTGCCAGCGCCGGCGAGAGCCCCGCGTTGACGCGTTGGGCGTAGGCGCGCGGATGCTTGACGTTCCACCAGCGCACGCCGCCGACGTGGCTGTGCGCGCCGGGGCCGACACCCCACCACGGCTCGTCGCGCCAGTACGCGAGGTTGTGGCGGCACTGCGTCTGCGGCGAGCGCGCCCAGTTCGACACCTCGTACCAGTCGTACCCGGCATCCGCGAGCAAGGCGTCGGCGAGCTCGTACTTGTCGGCCTCGTCGTCGTCATCGGGCAGGGGCAGCTCGCCGCGACGCACCTGCGCCCCCATCTTCGTGCCCTCCTCGACGACGAGGGCGTAGGCGCTGATGTGGTCGGGCTCCAGCGCGATCGCCGCGTCGAGCGAGGTGCGCCAGTCGTCGAGACTCTCACCCGGCGCGCCGTAGATGAGATCGATGCTGACCTGCAGCCCGACGTCCTTCGCGGCGCGCACGGCGCGTTCGACGTTGGCCGGGTCGTGCGTGCGCTCGAGCGTCGCGAGCACGTGCGGGACGGCCGACTGCATGCCGATGCTGACGCGCGTGAAACCACCGTCGGCGAGGGTGCGCAGGTAGGTCTCGTCGACCGAATCGGGGTTGGCCTCCGTCGTGACCTCGCACCCCTCGGCGAGACCGAACAGCTCGCGCGCCTTCGCGAGGATGCGGACGAGGTCGTCGGCGGGCAGCATCGTCGGGGTGCCGCCGCCGATGAAGACGGTCTCGATGACGGGGACGCCGCTGGGCGCCTCGCCCAGCTCACGTGCCGCGAGATCCAGCTCGCGCAGCGCGGCGTCCGCGTATGTGCTGACACTCGCGCCCGGCTCACCGAGCTCGGTGAGCGTGTAGGTGTTGAAGTCGCAGTAACCGCAGCGCGTCACGCAGAACGGCACGTGGACGTACAGCCCGAACGCACCGCCCGCCAGCGTCGCGAGCGCAGCGGACGGGAGGGCACCGTCGTCAGGGGCGGGGATTCCGTCGGGCATCTGCGGCATCTGGTCATTGTCGCACCGCTCGGCGTCGCACCGTTGCCGTCCATCCCTGCCGCGCCCAGCTCATCGCCGCGTTCAGGCGTGACGCAGAGCGCGCTGGTGACACACCGCGAGCAGCGAGCTGATCGCGCAGACGCTCCAGGTGCCGAGCAGGAAGAGATACAGCGCCGCACCGGCCCAGGTGAAGATCGCGTGGTGCGAGCTGAGCCCCAGCATCGACGAGCCAAGCACGAGCGTGCCGACGGGGAACGTCATGCCCCACCAGCCTGGGCTGAACGGCATGCGCTTCGTGAAGCCACGCACCGTCATGGCGAGCGCCCACGCGACGAGCGGCACCCCGATCGTCAGCATGACGTAGCCGTAGACGTGCCCGGCCTGGGTCACCGTCGTCGCGATCGGGCCCTGCAGCATCGACGCCGATTGCCTCGCGATGGCCTGCGCAGCCGCCGTCGACTGACCGACGACGCCGAGCGGCAGCCACGCGGTGATCGACGCCGCGAGCGGCAGCGGCTCGACGAGCCAGTGGTGGCGGTAGGCGATCGCGAAGATGATGACCCCGAGCACGAGCGCGACGAAGAAGCAGGCCGCGCTCGCGAGCAGCACCCATACGCGCGCCTGCGGGTCGCTCAGCCAACCGACGATGCCGGCGCCGGCGGTCGCCGAGACCATCGGCGGCACGACCGCCAGACCCCACGCGGTCGTCGGTGTGCTCGGGTCGGCGACGAGCAGACGGGCCGGCACGGCGACGGCGGTGGCGAGGCCGATGACGGTGCCGATGACCCACAGGACGAGGTCGGCCCGCCAGGCTGCGTCCCTCAGGCCCGCGGAGATTGTCGGGAGCACCGCCGATGTCGCCGAACCGACGGCGAGGACGCCCATCGAGACCATGCCCCACTGCGCCATCGCGACGGGGTTCGCGATGCTCGCACGCAACGCGTCGCGGTCACGAGCGATACGGACGACGAACGCGGCGGTGAGGGCGACGAGCAACGTACAGGCGATGAGCCAGAACACCACGGCGAGCAGGTGACCGAACGGGATGACGTCGGTGCGCAGTTCGCTCAGCGTCGCCAGGATGGCGCTGCCCATGACACTGCCGTACCAAGCCGGCGACGCCGCGGGCACCGTCGTGTTCGCGAAGAACGAGCCGGTGGTGCGGTGAGGCATGACGTCGGTGGCGGTGGCTGTGCTCATGGGTTCCATGCTCCCGCCGTGTCGGCTCGCCCGGTAGCCCTATATCCGGCATGGGGGTATGCGTTTCGCATATAGGCTGGAGTGGTGACGACCTGGCCCGACCTCGCGACGCTCGAACTGCTCGTGGCACTCGCCGATGAGGGCTCGCTCAGTGCGGCCGCCCGACGCTGCGGGGTGGCGCAACCCAACGCGAGTCGCAGCATCGCCCGGCTGGAGCGCGGGCTCGGCCTGTCGCTCATCCATCGCGCGACGACCGGTGCCCGCGTCACGACCGACGGCCTGCTCGTCGTCGAATGGGCGCGCGCGACGCTCGAGGCGGCGCGCGCCCTCGAGACGGGAGTCGCGGCACTGCGCGCTCGTACGCAGGCGCCCCTCGTCGTCATGGCGAGCCAGACGGTCGCCGAACACCTGTTACCGGGATGGATCGCGGGGTGGCAGCACGCCGCGGGTGGCGCGGGCGCCGGTGGCGCTTCCCCTCACGACCCATCGCTTGGCGAGACGCGCGGCATCTCGGTAGCCGTCGGCAACACGACGGAGGTGCTCGCCGCGGCACGCGGCGGTGAGGTGGATCTGGGGTTCATCGAGGGCCCCGGCGCTCCGCCAGGGTTGAACTCCGTCGTCGTCGCGCATGACGACCTCGTCCTCGTCGTCGCGCCGCAGCATCCGTGGGCCGCGCGCTCACGTGTCCGCGCCGAGGAACTGGCGGCCACACCGCTCGTCGCGCGCGAGTCGGGCTCGGGCACGCGGGTGGCCTTGCGCCGCGCCCTCGCGCCGCTCGATGTCGCTCCCCCGGCGCTCGAGCTGGCGAGCAACGCCGCCGTGCGGGTTTCCGCCGCGGCCGGGACGGCTCCCGCCGTCCTCAGCCGGCTCGCTGTCGACGACGCGCTGCGTGCGGGCACCCTCGTGGAGGTCGGCGTCGACGGCGTCGACCTCACCCGCAACCTGAGGGCCGTCTGGGCCGGCCCACGGCGGTTGACGAACCCCGCCGCCGCGGCGCTTCTGGCCACGGCGGCGGGGTGAACGTCACTTCTTCTTCTTGGCCGAGACGTAGATCGGGATGATGCCCTCGACGGCGACCGTGCCGTCCTCGACGAGGCGCCCCGTCACCTTGACGTCGACCTGGAACGGCGGCTCCTTGTCCCAGTCCTCCGGCGTCGTCTCGGCGATGCACTCGATGTCGCCGGGCGTCTTCGCGACGTAGTCGAGCGTGATGCCCTTGGGGATCCAGCGCATGTCGTCGGGCGTCGTCGCCTCCGCGAGCAGCCCCATGGCGCACTCCATGCCGTTGGCGATGGCGATGGCGTGCACGGTGCCGATGTGGTTCTGCACACCCCACCACTTCTTGATCTTCACGACGCCGCGGTGCGGCTCCATCGTCTGGATCATCGGGGCGACCGTGCGGAAGTAGGGCGCCTTGAGCGCGAACGCGGCCGAGAACGCTGCGCGCCCCGCCTTGTCGTTCTTCGCTGTGAGCTTCTTGTACATGCCGTAGACCTGATTCATGGCCCCAAGGTTACCCGCGAGTATCGCGTTCGCGCCCGATCAGCCGCGCCGGGGACACCGAGCCCGAACGCCGTGGGGGCCGCGCGGCACCGCTCAGTTGGCTCGCTTCACCTCGAGGTCGCGCACGATGCGCTCGACCTTGAGACCCTTCGTCTCGAAGCGGGTCGTCGTGCGGCCCTCGAAGCGCGGCGCGAACCCTCCGCGCGCGCCCTCGGGATCGACGTGGGCGTCCCCGGCGTCCGCGAGGCGCCCGGTCCACGGGTTGGTGAAGCGCGGCGACGCCTCGGCGACGTCACGCATGTGCCAGGCATAGTCGGCCCAGTCGGTCGCGAGGCGCCAGGTGCCGCCGGGCACGAGGACGTCGGCGACGACGTCGGCGAAGCCGAGCTGCACGAGACGACGCTTGTGGTGCTTCGTCTTCGGCCACGGGTCGGGGAAGAACGTCCACACCTCGTCGACGCTGCCCGGCGCGAAGAGCCGATCGAGCGCTTCGGAGGCGTCGATCTCGATGAGACGCACGTTCGTCACGCCCGCGTGGACGGCCTTCGAGATCGTCTGCGCGATGCCGGGACGCCACACCTCCAGAGCGATGAAATCCGTCTCGGGGTGCTCGAGCGCTGCATGGACGATCTGATCCCCCGCGCCCGAACCGATCTCGACGACGAGCTTCGCCCGGCGTCCGAACACCTCGGCGATGTCGAGCCGGAAACCATCGACGGGCTCGGTCGTCCCCGGCTTGCGGGGAACGTCGAGGACGTACTGCTCACCGTTGTCACTCAGCGCACGATGGTGACGCTCCGGCATCCGGCCGCCGCGGCGCGTGAACGAGCGCGTGCGTGCGAGCGGGCGCGGCCCGACCTGCGGGTGCTCCCCCGCGCCCTCCGACGGCTGGCCGGACGTCGCACCCGGAACGTAACCGGGCTTGCTCACTTCTTCTTCTCCGCCGACTCGCCCTGGCTGAGCGCGGCGATGAAGGCCTCCTGCGGCACCTCGACGGAACCGACCATCTTCATGCGCTTCTTGCCCTCCTTCTGCTTCTCGAGCAGCTTGCGCTTGCGGCTGATGTCGCCGCCGTAGCACTTGGCGAGCACGTCCTTGCGGATGGCGCGGATGTTCTCACGGGCGATGACGCGCGTGCCGATGGCCGCCTGGATCGGCACCTCGAACTGCTGACGCGGGATGAGCTCCTTGAGCTTCGTCGCCATCATCGTGCCGTAGGCGTACGCCTTGTCGCGGTGCACGATGGCGCTGAACGCGTCGACGGTGTCGCCCTGCAGCAGGATGTCGACCTTGACGAGGTTGGCGCTCTGCTCCCCCGCGGGTTCGTAGTCGAGCGAGGCATATCCGCGCGTCTTCGACTTGAGGGCGTCGAAGAAGTCGAACACGATCTCCGCGAGCGGCAGCGTGTAGCGCATCTCGACGCGCTCCTCGGACAGGTAGTCCATGCCGAGCAGGTTGCCGCGACGGGCCTGGCACAGCTCCATGACGGCGCCGATGTACTCGCTCGGCACGAGGATCGTCGAACGCACGACGGGTTCGGTGATGTCGGCGATCTTGCCCTCGGGGAACTCGCTCGGGTTCGTCACCTCGCTGACGACGCCGTCGTCCGTCGTCACCCGGTAGACGACGTTCGGCAGGGTCGAGATGAGGTCGAGGTTGAACTCTCGCTCGAGGCGTTCACGCGTGATCTCCAGGTGCAGCATGCCGAGGAAGCCGACGCGGAAACCGAACCCGAGCGCTGCCGACGTCTCCGGTTCGTAGACGAGCGCCGCGTCGTTGAGCTTCAGCTTGTCGAGGGCGTCACGCAGGATCGGGTAGTCGGAACCGTCGATCGGATACAGACCCGAGAACACCATCGGCTTCGGGTCGGAGTAGCCGCCGATCGCCTCGGACGCGGGCTTCGCGGCGTTCGTGACCGTGTCACCGACCTTCGACTGGCGCACGTCCTTCACGCCGGTGATGAGGTAGCCGACTTCGCCGACGGACAGGCCCTTCGTCGGGATCGGCTCGGGCGAGTTGACGCCGATCTCGAGCAGCTCGTGCGTCGCGCGCGTCGACATCATCTCGATCTTCTCGCGCGGGCTGAGCCGTCCGTCGACGACGCGGACGTAGGTAACGACGCCGCGGTAGGTGTCGTAGACGGAGTCGAAGATCATGGCGCGGGCCGGCGCGTCGGCGTCACCGACGGGGGCAGGCAGCTTCTCGACGATGACGTCGAGCAGTTCCTCGACACCGACGCCCGTCTTGCCGGA
>NZ_DCNR01000124.1:0-5498 GCF_002322065.1 Dermacoccus sp. UBA1591
CAAGGATGGTGGGATGACTGACGATTCGCAGCAGGCTTCCGGGGCCGTCGACACCGTCCTGTTCGACGTCGACGGCACCCTCATCGACTCGACGTACCACCATGCCATCGCGTGGGCGCGCGCGTTCGCGCGCTTCGACCTGTATCCGCCGCTGTGGCGCGTGCACCGCTCGATCGGCATGGGCGGCGACCAACTCGTCCCGAGCCTCGTCGGCGACGACGTCGAGAGCAAGCACGGCGGCGACCTGCGCGACGCGTGGGAGGAGGAGTACGAGAAGCTCCTGCCCGAGGTGCGCGGATTCGACGGCGCCGCCGACGCAGTGCGCGCCGCGCGCAGCAAGGGCTACAAGGTGGCGCTCGCGAGCAGCGGCAAGGAGGAGTTCACTGACGCCGCGCTCGAGAAGATCGGGCTGACGCGCGACGACTTCGACGCCGTCACCTCCTCCGACGACGCCGACAACAGCAAGCCCGAACCCGACATCCTCGAGGTCGCGCTGAAGGAGGCAGGCGGCTCGAAGGGCGTCCTCATCGGCGACGCGACGTGGGACGTCGAGGCCGCGAAGAAGGCCGGCATGTCGACGATGGCGCTGCGCACCGGCGGTTTCTCCGCCGCCGAGATGCATGACGCGGGCGCCACCGACGTCGTCGACGCCATCACCGACCTGCGCGACGGCACCTGGCTCGACCGCCTGCACTGACGCCGTAGATCGGGCCCGTAGGTCCATCTGGCTGGGGGCACCCCGAAGACATAGAGCGAAATGTTCGAAGGCGAGCGCCACAGCGCTCGTGTTCGACCAATTCGCTCGTTCTCACCCCACTCGTCCCGGGTCGGACGTGCGTCACATCCCGGACTCGCCGACCGTCCGAGTGGCGATCCCCCGTCGAACAGGGGACGGTGTTGACATGTCGACTCAAGCCGGTGGCGACAGACAGGCCTCGCCCGTCTCGCCCGAACCGTCGAAATCGTCCGCCCAGCCGCCCACCGACGACGCCCCACTGGGCGCCCTCGAATCGGGGCTGAAACCGCGTCACGTCACGATGATCTCGATCGCCGGCGTCATCGGCGCCGGCCTGTTCGTCGGCTCGGCGAACGCGATCCAGCTGGCCGGCCCGAGCGCCATCATCAGCTATGCGGCGGCCGGTCTCGTCGTCGTCCTCGTCATGCGCATGCTCGGCGAGATGGCGACCGTCAACCCGGATACGGGTTCGTTCAGCGTCTACGCCGACCGCGCGCTCGGCAAGTGGGCCGGGTTCTCGATCGGCTGGCTGTACTGGTGGGCGTGGGCGCTCATCATCCCCGTCGAGGCGACCGCCGGCGCGACGATCCTGCACAACTGGATCGACTGGCCGCAATGGGTGTTCGCGTTCCTCATCACGGCGATCCTGACGGCGACGAACCTCGTCAGCGTCGGCAACTACGGCGAGTTCGAGTTCTGGTTCGCGCTCGTCAAGGTCGTCATCATCATCGGGTTCATCGCGCTCGGCGTACTGGCGATCCTCGGCATCCTGCCGACGAGCGACGTCTCCGGCGTGCACGGCCTCACCGACCACGGGTTCTTCGGTGGCGGCGTCGGCGGCATCTTCGCCGCGATGCTGACGACCACGACGACGTACCTCGGCACCGAGATCGTGACGATCGCCGCGGCCGAGTCCAACAACCCCGTCGGCGGCATCCGCAAGGCCGTCAACAGCGTCATCTGGCGCATCTCGATCTTCTACCTGGGTTCGATCATGGTCGTCGTGTGCCTCGTCGACTGGACGAGCCCCGACCTCGCGTCCAAGGGTTCGTACCAGTACACGCTCGAGACGATCGGGCTCGGTCGACTGACGACCGTCCTCGACCTCGCGATCCTGACGGCCGTCGCGAGCTGCCTCAACTCGGCGCTCTACACCGCGAGCCGCATGGCGTTCAGCCTGGGCCAGCGTGGTGACGCGCCGAAGTCGTTCGGGCGGACGAACAAGCGCGGCGTGCCCGTCGCGGCGATCCTCGCGAGCGTTGTCGTCGGCTTCTTCTGCGTCGCCCTCAACTACGTGCTGCCCGACAAGATCTTCGCCTACCTGCTGTCGACGGCCGGATGCGCGGCACTGTTCGTGTACCTGTGCATCTCGTTCACGCAGCTGCGCTCGCGCCGCGCGATGGACGCGGCAGGCACGACGGTGCGGGTGCGCATGTGGCTGTTCCCGTGGCTGACGTACGCGACGATCGCGTTCATCCTGCTCATCCTCGTCATGATGGCGTTCGACGACGGCCAGTCGCAGAACCTGTGGTTCTCGCTCGCGGTGGCAGCGATCGTGCTCGTCGCGGCGTTCGCCCGTCACGGCTTCACGGGTGGCTCGGACGAAGAGATCGTCGAGGCCGCCGAGCAGGGGCTCGCCGAACACGACGACCCCGATGTTCCCGATGACCCCGACGATGCCGACGACACGACGGCTACCTCGACCGAGGCTCACCGCAACGACGCCTGAGTACTTCCGTCCACCCTTGATTCCTGTCCCCATCGGCGAACGGCGTCCACATGTGCGATCTACGTCCCCAACGGCGATTCCTGTCCACATGTGCGATTTTCGCCCACCTTCACCCCGAGCCCTCGGCTTCGGCGACTAACGCGGCGTCGGGTGGCAGGATCGAGCTGTGAGCACCTACGTCATGTTCCTGCGCGGCATCAACGTCGGGGGCGTGCGCGTGCCCATGCCGCGTTTGCGCGAAGTGCTGACGGAGGCGGGTGCCCGCGAGGTGACGACGTGGCTCGCGACGGGCAACGTCCGTCTCGCATTCGACGGCCCCGCCGACGACCTCAAGACACTCGCCGAGCGTGTCCTGAGCGACGGGTTCGGCTACGACGCCTACGTTCTCGTGCGTGACGCGGACGAGCTCGCGAACATCGTCGACGCCTGGCCGTTCACGCCCGACGACGCCCACCACCGCTACGTCGTGCTCGGGGGTGCGCTTGCCTACGACGACGCCCAGGCCGCCATCGACGCCAACCCCGGCGACGAACACGTCCTGGCCGCCGGTGACGACCTCTACTGGCGCACCCTCAAGGGCGCCACGACGACGTCGCCCGTCGCAAAGGTGCTCGCCCGCCCGCGCTGGAAGTCGACGACCACCACGCGCAACCTCAACACCCTCGAGAAGATGCTCGCCTGACGCACCAGCACCAGCACCAGCGGGCAACGGCCGGATGGCGGATGACTCACAGGTAGGGGGGTTGCTGCTCGCCTACCTGTGAGTCATCCGCCATCGTGCGGGCCGGTCGCCTCCAGCCACCTCACCAACCCGCACGCGCAGCCGACGACGCCCAGCCCGTCGTCACCCCTGCTATGGCGCCCCACCGTCACACCCAGGCCGCGGCGCCCAACTCGTCACTCGCAGGCAACAGCGGCCAGCCCGTCACCCCCGAGGCGCTTCACCGCCGTGGTCGATGAACGGACGGCGGAAGTCGGGTGTCGACAGGCCCTTGGCGGCGAACTCGGTGTCGTCGAGGTCGGCGTCGCCGTGCTGCGACGCATGCTTGTACTGGGCGCTGCGGGCGCTCCACAGGGAGCGGCTCGCGACGAACTGCCCGAGGACGGCGCCGGTGCCGATGGCGAGGGCGACGGCCATCGCTTCGAACAGGTACGCGCCGGCGCTACCCGAGTGCGTCGCGAGCGCCGCGAACCCCTTGTAGAGCACCATGCCTGGCACGAGCGGCGAGATGGCGACGTCGAGGGCGCCGGACGTCGGCAGGTGCGTCGGGCGTGCCATGACGACGCTGACGATGCCGAGCCCCATCGCGGCGATGCTCGTCGCGGTGAAGTCGGAGATCCCGGCGGCGCTGAGCAGCAGGTAGATGGCGCGCGCCGCGGCGCCGAGCAGCGCGAACAGCGGCAGGTGGCGCCAGCGTGCGTGGCTGAGCAGCGCGAATCCGATGGCGATGAGCGCGGCGGCGAGCGTCGTCTGCCACGCGACGGGGTTGCCGTTGCCGGTCTTCTCGATGTCGAGATGCACGCCGACGTGCGCCACGCCGTATACCGCGCCGATGGCGCCGACGACGAGCCCGAGCGTCAGGATCGTCGATTCGATGAGGCGCCCGCAGGCCGTCAGGTACCAGCCCGTCAACAGGTCCTGGATGGCGCTGACGGAGGCGCTGCCGGCCAGCTGCGTCACGAGCGCGGCGGTGATGATGACGCCCGGCGAGCCGATCGGGAACACGGCGACGAGCACCGCACCTGTCGCGACGGCGAGCCCGGCGGCGATCGCGCGTCCGTAGTACGACGGCAGCTGCACGCGTGCGAGCCAGGCGCTGACGACGTCGATGATGACGGCGCACACCGTCGCGATGAGGCAGACGCCCAGCGACCCGCCGAGCAGCCACGCGAACCCGAAGCCCATCGCCGCTGTGCCGAGCGTCTTGAGAGTGCGCGTCTGCGGCGGTTCGGCCTCCAGCTCGTCGAGACGCCGCAGCGCTTCACGGATGTCGATGCGTGAGGTGACGACATCCTCGACGATGTGTTCGAGCACCGTCAGCACGTGCACGTCGAGGCCGGCCGCGCCGACGGTCTGGACGCGCGTGACGGGTGTCGCGTCGTCCGCGGGCGTGTAGCTGAGCGTGATCTGACCCATCGTGACGTTCGCCGTCGTGGTCGCGAAACCGTTGACGCGGGTGATCGTCAGCATTGCCTGGGTGACGTTGGCCGACGGAGATCCGTTGCGCAGCAACATGCTTCCGGCGCGCAGGGTGAACGTGAACAGGTCGTCGATGGGGCGGGAGGAAGGCACGCCGTCACGGTGTCAGGACGCGGGGGCGGAGTCCACTCGGACGCTCGCCCAGCAGGCAGGGTGCGTTGTCACCGCTCGCCTCTAGGGTGAGGGCATGAGTGAAGCCGGTGCGAGAGACGGCCACGGCGAGCGCGCGAACGAACCCGTCGGCGGTTCGACGGCCCCTGGCGATGCGACGGCCGCGGACGCCGTGCATGGCGACGTGACGGAGCGCGACGGGAGGAGCGCGGCCGCATCGGGCCGCATCGCGGCGACGCAGACCGCGGCGTCGTCGACTTCAGCGGGCGCGAACGCCCGAACGATGCGCAGCGTCGCCGTGTTCTGCGGGTCGACGCCGGGCGCCGACCCGGCGCTCATGAACGCGGCGTACGACGCGGGACGAGTCATCGCCGAACGGGGTCTGACGCTCGTGTACGGCGCGGGCGGCGGCGGCCTCATGGGTGCGGTGAGCCAGGGCGCGCTCGACGCCGGGGGCGAGGTCGTCGGGTTCATTCCGTCGCTCATGGTCGAGCGCGAATGGGGGCGGCACGACCTCACGGAGTTCTACGAGGTCGACACGATGCACACGCGCAAGGCCGGCATGGCCACGCGCGCCGACGCCTTTCTCACGCTGCCCGGCGGCCTCGGCACGCTCGAGGAGATCTTCGAGGTCTGGACGTGGCGCACCATCGGTTACCACGACAAGCCGGTGGGTTTCCTTGACGTAAAAGGGTTCTGGCGCCCGCTGCTCGACGCGGTGC
>NZ_DCNR01000046.1:0-3457 GCF_002322065.1 Dermacoccus sp. UBA1591
GGACACCGCCGGACTTCTTCAACAGAAGGGTCCTTGATCTGATGAACGTCGTGTTCCTTGAAGCCCCCGACGGGTGGCTCGGAGCTTGAACAGTTCTTGGATCAAGGGCCCTTCTTTCATGTATGCCCTGGCTGCGCAGCCGTGGTCGATGCCCTCGCTCCGTCGTAGCAATGGGTGCCGGCTCGCCCGAGGCGCCGCCCTCGTGCCACGATGTCTATTGCCCGTCCTGAGAAGAGGAAGACATGCCTGACGAGAACACCGAGAACACGCCAGAGCGTCGCGAACGCAGTTCGCGCTGGTCGCAGGGAGGTCGCGAGGCGGCCTCCGGCGAGCGTCGCCCGGCTCGTGACGACAGGGGTTCCCGTGAGCAGCGGGGTCGGTTCGAGCGCGACGATCGTCGCTCGTCAGGTCGCGACGAGCGAAGCAGCTATGGACGGGGCAGCGACCGTCGTGACGACCGTAGAGGTGTCCGCCGCGATGAGCGTGGCTACGGTGGCCCGCGTCGGGACGACGAGCGGGGTCGTGACGATCGCCGTTCCTTCGGTCGTGACGATCGTGGGGGTTTCCGTCGGGACGACCGTGGCCGGGACGAGCGCAGCTATGACAGACCGCGTCGGGATGACGAGCGGGGTCGTGAGGATCGTGGGGGTTTCCGTCGTGATGACCGTGGCCGGGACGACCGCCGCTCGTCTGGGCGTGATGAGCGTGTTGGTTACGGACGCGGTTCGGATCGTCGTGACGAGCGGGGTGGCGGTTTCCGTCGGGATGACCGCAGCGAAAACCGTGGCGGGTTCACCGGCCGGGGGGACCGCGGTGCCGGCTGGTCGGACGAGCAGTCGTCGATTCGTGGCCCGCGCAGCTGGGACGCGAAGGCCGTGGGGGACGAGCGTCCCCGTCGCAAGCCGGAGCCGGTGCTGCCGGAGGACATCACGGGCTATGAGCTCGACAAGGCGGTGCGTCAGCAGCTGCGAACCCTGAGCAAGGAGAACGCCGAGGGCGTCGCCAAGCACCTCGTCGCTGCCGCCGAACTGCTGGACGAGAACCCGGAGAAGGCGCTCGACCACGCGCAGCACGCCGTGAGCCGGGCCGGCCGGGTTCCGGCAGCGCGCGAGGCGCTCGGTCTGGTCCTCTACCGAACGGGCGAGTTCGCCGAGGCACTGCGTGAGTTCCGGACCGCGCGCCGGCTGTCCGGCTCCGACCACCTGCTGCCGTACATGGTCGACTGCGAGCGTGGCCTGGGGCGCTACGAGCGGGCCCTCGAGCTGGCGAACTCTCCGGAAGCGCAACGCCTCTCTGAGGCCGACAACATCGAGTTGGCCATCGTCGTCTCCGGCGTGCGCCGCGACATGGGACAGTCGCGGGCTGCCGTCGTCGGACTGCGCATTCCCGCCCTGCAGAAGGCGACGACGCAGCCCTGGGCCGCTCGTCTGTTCTACGCGTATGCTGACGCGCTGCTCGACCTGGGTGAGCGGGAGGAAGCGCGGGCGTGGTTCGTCAAGGCCGACGCGGCCGACCGTGATGGCGAGACGGACGCCGCCGACCGCATCGACCAGATCGACGGCTTCGAGCTGACCGACCTCGCGCCGGAGGACGAGCAGGACGTCGACCCGCGTCTCGCCGAGCTCGACCTGAGCGCGTTCGGCGCCGTACCGCCGAACGAACCGTCAGCGTCGGTCGGGGAACAGGACCCCCGTGACTGAAGGCCTGCTCGACCGGTACGACGGCATCGTCTGCGACCTCGACGGCGTCGTCTACGCAGGGCCCGACGCCATCCCGCATGCCATCGCGAGCCTCCAGAGCACGCGCGAACATGGGACGCGCGTCGTCTACGCGACGAACAACGCCTCGCGTCCCCCGTCGGCCGTCGCGGCGCATCTGCGTGAGCTCGGGCTGCGTCTGGACGACGAGGACGTCGTCAATTCGTCGATGGCGGCAGCGCACGTGCTGCGCGAGAGTGGCGCGCAGGTGCGTATCGTCCTGCCGATCGGCGGGGAGGGCGTTGCCCGAGCGCTGAGGGGGGCCGGTTTCGTCTGCGTCGGCGACGACGATGCAGGTGCAGGGACCGGCGACATCGATGCCGTCGTCCAGGGCTACGGGCCGGATGTCCGTGCGACGGACCTCGCGGCCGCAGCGCACGCCGTCAACGGTGGTGCGCGCTGGGTCGCGACGAACACTGACCTGACCTTGCCGACCGAGAAAGGGATCGCACCCGGCAACGGCTCGCTCGTCCAGGCCGTCCGCAATGCGGTGGCGGTCGATCCCGAAGTGGCCGGCAAGCCCATGCCCGTCATGTACGACATGGCGAGTGAGCGCATCGGCGCGGCCGACGCGTCGCGCGTCCTTGCTGTCGGCGACCGGCTCGAGACGGATATCGAAGGCGCGACCCGCGGCGGGTACGACAGCGTGCTCGTGCTCACCGGTGTTCACGGCCTCGCGGACGCAGCCGCGGCACCGAAGGAGCGTCGCCCGACGTACGTGCTCGCGGATCTGCGCGGGTTGACGCAGCCGTACGAGGTCGAGACTGCCGGGGAATGCGGCCCGGGTGCGAGCGTCGCGCGCGTGCGCGGTCTGCTGACGTCCCTGTGGGAGCGCGTCGATGCGGGAGACCTCTCCGCCGAGGACGCGGCGCGCGAGATGCGTCAGGCGTGCGGGTCATGAACGTCGGGGTGCCCAGCCCGGTTGAGCTCGCCCAGCGGGCCGAGGGCCGTCGTGTGATCGCCGGGGACGGCCCGGTCGGTGACACAGAGCTGGACGATGCCGTGAGCCGCCTGCGCGAGAGCGTCGATGCGATGGCCGGCGAGTCGACGGGCGGCAATGGGTCGGTCGGCAGAGCGTCGAATGACAGCGGGTCCGAAAGCTGTGGGCCCGACGTCGATGCCGCCGACGTCATCGCTCGTGCACACGACGTCCATGAGAGCTTGCAGCGACGCCTCGAACAGGCCCAGGCATGAGTGGTGTGCGACTCGACGCCGCCCTCGTGGCGCGCGGCCTCGTGCGTTCTCGCGCCCAGGCGAAGGAGCTGCTCGACGCGGGGAGGGTGCTTGTCGACGGCAAGGTCGAGGCGAAGGCGTCGACCAAGGTGAGCGACACGCAGAACGTCGAGATCGAGGGCGACCTCGACCACTACGTGGGCCGTGCCGCACACAAGCTCCTCGCCGCGTGCGAGGCCTTTCCGGGTGTCGCGACCCGCGTCGCCGGAGCGCACGCCATCGACGTCGGCGCCTCGACCGGTGGGTTCACGCAGGTGCTGCTCGAACGGGGGGCGGCTCACGTCGTCGCTCTCGACGTCGGGCACGGCCAGCTCGCCGAACCGGTCAAGAGCGACCCGCGCGTCACCGATCTCGAGGGCGTCAACGTCCGCGACGTCGTGAGCGCGACGCAGCTCGACGGCTCACCGTTCGCACTCGTCGTCAGCGATCTGTCGTTCATCTCGCTGACGCTGGCGCTGCCCCACATG
>NZ_DCNR01000046.1:3712-16282 GCF_002322065.1 Dermacoccus sp. UBA1591
GGTCTCGCGTGGAGCCCGATGGTGGGCAGCCACGGCAACCACGAATACCTCGTCTGGTTGCGTCGCGCCGCGGTCGGTGGCGCACTCGACGACGCCTCCGGCAACCAGCGAATCCGCGACCTCACGCGAAGGAGCGAGTGATGAACCGCCGCGTCCTGCTCATCGGCCACCCGCGCCGGCCCGAGGCCTACGAGGTCGCCGAGCGACTCGTCGAAGGGCTGACGGCCGCCGGGATCGAGGTCGCGGGCATCGCCGACGAGCTGGCGGCCTTCGGGATCGCGCAGCGGCCGGGCGTCGTCACCGTCGCGCCGGAGGAAGCCGGGGTGGCGTGCGAGCTCGCCGTCGTCCTGGGCGGTGACGGCACGATCCTGCGCGCCGCCGAACTGTCGCGCGACTGCGGGGTGCCGCTGCTCGGCATCAATCTCGGCCACGTCGGGTTTCTCGCCGAGGCGGAGAAGGAGGACGTCGAGCGGATCGTCGCCTGCGTGCGTGAGCGCTCGTGGATCGTCGAGACCCGCGCGACGCTCGAGGTCGTCGCGACCGACGGGCGCGGTGAGGTGGAACTGCACCGCGGGTGGGCGCTCAACGAGGCGAGCATCGAGAAGGCCGCACGAGAGCGCATGCTCGAACTGACCGTCGAGATCGACGGCCGTCCCCTCGCGTCCTGGGGCGCTGACGGCGTCGTCATCGCGACGCCGACGGGGTCGACGGCCTATGCCTTCAGCGCGGGAGGACCGGTCGTGTGGCCGGACACCGAGGCCATCCTCCTCGTGCCGATCTCGGCGCATGCGCTGTTCGCGCGCCCGCTCGTGCTGGGGCCGCGCGCGCAACTTGCCGTCGAACTCGTGCCCGGTGCGCAGGGGCGCGCCGTGCTGTGGTGTGACGGGCGGCGCCCGTTCGATCTGCCCGACGGCGCCCGTGTCGAGGTGCACGCGAGCGACAAGCCCGTCACGCTGGCGCGCCTGAGCACCGCGCCGTTCACGGATCGTCTCGTGCGCAAGTTCGACCTGTCGGTCGAGGGCTGGCGCGGCACGCGACGCGCGCATTGAAAAGTTCATCTGTTCGTAAGCGTGTTCGAATCACCATTCGTCGCGTCGTGCCCCTAGGGTGGGAAGCGTGCTGAGGGAAATCCGGATTCGCAACATGGGTGTCATCGCCGACGCGACGCTCGAACTCAGCCCGGGGCTCAACGTGGTCACGGGCGAGACGGGCGCGGGTAAGACGATGGTCGTCAGCGGTCTCGGGCTGCTGCTCGGTGAGCGTGCTGACGCCGATCGGGTGCGCACGGGGGAGAAGTCGGCGCTCGTCGAGGGGTTCCTCGACGTGCCGGGCGAGCATGTGAGCGCGGCCGCGCTGGCCGATGAGTTCGACGTGGAGGCGGGCGACGAGGTGATCCTCAGCCGCTCGGTAGCCGCGACGGGGCGTTCGCGTGCGCAGGTGGCCGGGCGCAGTGTCCCCGCAGGCGTGCTGGCGCGCATCGGGCATGAGCTGGTCGCGGTGCACGGGCAGGCCGACCAATGGCGGCTCAAGCAGCCCGAGGAGCACCGTCAGATCCTCGACGCGTTCGCAGGCCCCGAACTCTCGGAGGTGGCGCAGCGCTACCGCGACGGGTATGTGAGGCTGAAGGCGCTGCGGGCCGAGCGGCGCGAGTTGACGCTCAAGGCGCAGGAGCGCGCGCAGCGGCTCACGATGCTCGAGGCTGGGATCGCGCGCATCGACGAGATCGAGCCGATCGAGGGTGAGGACGTCGAACTCGCGGCGGAGAGTGAGCGGCTCACGCATGCCGAGGATCTCCTGGCCGCCTCGCGTGGTGCGGGTGCGGCCCTGGCCGGCGACGAGTTGTCGCCCGACGAGCCGAATGCGCTGGCGCTCATGGCTGCTGCGCGCAGTGGGCTCGAGTCGGGTGTGACGCTGGACGCCGACCTCGCACCGTTCATCGAGCGGTTGCGGGAGGTGCAGACGCTCACGGCCGACCTCGCCGCGGACGTGGCGCAGTACGCGGCCGCCATCGACATGGATCCGCAGCGGTTGCAGGAGGTGCATCAGCGGCGCGCCGCCATCACCCAGCTGCTCAAGGCGTACGGGCCCGAACTCGACGACGTGCTCACGTGGCGTGAACAGGCCGGGCGTGAGGCGCAGGAGCTCGCCGGCTCGGACGATCGCATCGCCGCGATCGACGCCGAGGTCGCGGGGCTCACGCCGAAGGTCGGGGCTGATGCTCTCGCGCTGCACGATCTGCGTCGATCCGCGGCCGAGCGACTGGGTGAGGCTGTCACGCAGGAGCTGCATCACCTCGCGATGGGCTCGGCTCGCCTCGTCGTCGAGGTCTCGATCGCCGAAGCCGACAAGGGCCTCGAGTTGCCCGACGGGCGCCTCGTCAAACCCTCGGAGCACGGCATCGACGACGTCACGATCCTGCTGTCGGCCAACCGCGGCATGGATCCGAAGCCGGTGACGAAGGCCGCCTCCGGTGGTGAGCTGTCGCGCGTCATGCTCGCCCTCGAGGTGGTGACCTCGACGGGCAGCGTGCCCACGTTCGTGTTCGACGAGGTGGACGCCGGCGTCGGGGGCGAGGCGGCGCACGACATCGGCGCGCGCCTGGCGCGGCTCGCGCAGAGCGCGCAGGTCATCGTCGTGACGCACCTGGCGCAGGTCGCGGCGTACGCCGACAACCACCTCGTCGTCCACAAATCGCATGACGGCGCCGTCACCGAGAGCGGCGTCGCCGCCGTCACGGGTGACGCGCGCGTCACCGAGATCGCGCGCATGCTGGGTGGCGACACGACAAGCGCGGTCGCGCGCGAGCACGCCGAATCCCTGCTGGCGGCGGCCGGCGCGTCACAGAAGTCGAGCGCATGAACGTTCTCTGGGTTCACATCCATCGTGCGGCAGCCCTGTCGCCCGAACACCTCTCGATGAAGTATGCTGGCATTCCGTGGTGGATCAGACGACGAAGCATATTTTTGTCACCGGAGGCGTGGCCTCCTCCCTCGGAAAGGGCCTCTCGGCATCCAGTCTCGGCCGTTTGCTGCGTTCGCGCGGCCTGCGCGTCACGATGCAGAAGCTCGACCCCTACTTGAACGTTGACCCGGGAACGATGAACCCGTTCCAGCACGGTGAGGTGTTCGTCACCGAAGACGGCGCGGAGACCGACCTCGACATCGGTCACTACGAGCGATTCCTCGACGTCAACCTGCACGGGCGCGCCAACGTCACGACCGGCCAGGTGTACTCCGATGTCATCGCACGCGAGCGTCGCGGGGAATACCTCGGTGACACGGTGCAGGTCATCCCACACATCACGAACGAGATCGTCGAGCGCATGCGCGCCGAGGCGAACAGCGACGACGCACCCGACATCATCATCACCGAGATCGGTGGCACGGTCGGCGACATCGAGTCCTTGCCGTTCCTCGAGGCCGCACGCCAGGTGCGCCACAACGTGGGGCGCGACAACGTCTTCTTCCTCCACGTCTCGCTCGTGCCGTACATCGGCCCCAGCGGTGAGCTGAAGACGAAGCCGACGCAGCACTCCGTCGCTGCACTGCGTCAGGTCGGCATCCAGCCCGACGGGCTCATCCTGCGCGCCGATCGCGAGATCCCCGAGCCGATCAAGCGCAAGATCTCGCTCATGTGCGACGTCGACTCCGAGGCCGTCGCGGCCGCCGTCGACGCGCCGAGCATCTACGACATCCCGCGCGTGCTGCACTCCGAGGGGCTCGACGCGTACGTCATCCGCCGCCTTGGACTGCCGTTCCGTGACGTCGACTGGGCCCAGTGGGACAAGCTCCTCGACCACGTCCACCGTCCGGCGCACGAGGTCGAGATCGCCCTCGTCGGCAAGTACATCGACCTGCCCGACGCCTACCTTTCGATCACCGAGGCGATGCGCGCCGGCGGTTTCCATCACGACACGAAGGTGAAGATCCGCTGGGTCGCCTCCGACACCTGCACGAGCGACGCGGGCGCGAAGAAGGCGCTGTCGGGTGTCGACGCGGTGCTCGTGCCCGGCGGGTTCGGCGTGCGCGGCATCGAGGGCAAGCTCGGCGCGCTGAAGTGGGCCCGTGAGAACAAGGTGCCGACGCTCGGCATCTGCCTCGGCCTGCAGTGCATGGTCATCGAGTACGCGCGCAACGTCGCGGGCATCGCTGACGCGTCAAGCTCCGAGTTCGACCCCGAGACGTCACACCCCGTCATCGCGACGATGGAGGAGCAGAAGTCGTTCGTCGAGGGCGCCGGCGACCTCGGTGGCACGATGCGCCTCGGCGCCTACCCGGCGAAGTTGCTCGACGGCTCGGTCGTGGCGAACGCCTACGGCACGACGGAGGTGAGCGAGCGTCACCGTCACCGCTACGAGGTGAACAATGACTACCTCGAGCAGGTCAGCGACGCTGGCCTCGTCGTCTCGGGTACGCACCCCGAGCTCGGGCTCGTCGAGTTCGTCGAACTGCCGAAGGACGTCCACCCGTACTACGTCTCGACGCAGGCTCATCCGGAGTTCAAGTCGCGACCGCACCGCGCGCACCCGCTGTTCGCGGGGCTCGTCCAGGCCGCGCTGGAGCGACCGAGCAAGTGACGACGTGCGGCTGCTGTTCGGGCCGCGTGTCATGAATCGAGGAGGGCGATGCCGGAGACGGCGCCGCCCTCCTCGGCGTTTCTTGGGACGTCGGCCTGCGACGTAGCGGCCGGGCGCGACCGGGTGCCAGTCCGGTGTGTCAGGATCGGTGGCATGACTTCCATGCACCCCACGATCACCCCCAGCGAACTCGTCGACGACTACACCCCCGCGCCCGTCGTGCGCAGCGACGTCGTCTACGAGGGACGGGTCTGGGACGTCGTCCAGGAGGAAGCCGATCTCGGCGATGCCGGGCGCGTCACCCGTGACTTCGTCCGCCACCCGGGCGCCGTCGCCGTCCTCGCCATGCGCGGCGAACCCTGCGCCGAGGAGGTGCTCGTCATTCGCCAGTACCGGCACCCCATCGGTGCGCAGGAGTGGGAGATCCCGGCGGGGCTGCTCGACGTCGACGGCGAGCCGCCGCACGAGGCGGCGCTGCGTGAGCTCTACGAAGAGGCCGACCTGCGCGCCGGACGACTCGACCTGCTCATCGACTACGCCTCGTCACCGGGCGGGCTCTCGGAGCAGCTTCGCGTCTTCCTCGCCCGCGACCTCACCGACGTGTCGGAGGATGACCGGTTCGAGCGCGAGGAGGAAGAACTCGACATGCCGACCGGCTGGGCTCGCCTCGACGACGTCGTCGGCGCAGCGCTCGCGGGGCGCCTCCACAACCCGACGCTGCTCATGTCATGCCTCGCGGCTCGCGCGGCGCGCGACGCGGGCTGGGCGCCGTTGCGCGCCCCCGACACCCCGTGGTCGGTGCACCCGGCATTCGCTCCGAAGCGGTAGCGGGTCAGCGGTAGCCGCCGCGGCGGCGCACCTCGGCGGCGATGCTCTCGCGTGACGCCCCGGTGGCCAGCATCGTCATGACGAGCAGTCGCACCTGCACGGCGCGCAGGTAGCCACCCATGACGACGCCGCGGCGCTGGAGGTCGACCTCCGCGCCGACCGCACCGTACGTCTCGACGAGCGCCGGGCCCGAGGAGGTCCGGCTCGTCATGATGACGGGAATGCGGGCCGCGATGTGTCCGACGCTCTCGGCCCACCACCCGGGCACGTGCCCGGCTCCGAGGCCGGCGATGACGAGCGCGTCGGCGCCCGCGCTCACGGCGTCGAGCGCCCGCGCCGACTGCCCGAGTGCCACCGTCAGGACGGGCACCTCGGCGTCGACGGCGTCAGGCCGGGGGAGGGCCCGCAGTCGCGCGGGGCGGTGGAAGAGGTGGGTATGAGCTTCGAGGACGCGCCCGATCGGGCCGCAGTCGGGGGAGACGAACGTCGTGAGCGATGACGTGTCGCCCTTCGTCACCGAGCGCGCCGCGTGGATCTCATCGGCGAACACGGCGACGACGCCCAGCCCACGCGCGGCGTCGCTCGCGGCGACGCGGATCGCGGCGAGCATGTTGGCGGCTCCGTCGGCCCCGGCCATCGTCGGGTTGCGCATCGCGCCCGTGACGGCGAACGCGCGCCCGTCGTCCCAGAGCAGGTCGAGCAGGTAGGCGCTCTCCTCGAGCGTATCGGTGCCCTGGACGAGGACGAACCCGTCGGCGTCGGAGGCACTCGCGCGCTGCAGCACCTCGAGCAGGTGCGCCGGGGTGAGCGAACCGCTCTGTTCGCGCGCGATCGTCTCGCCGGTGAGGTCGACGTCAGCTGCGTCGAGGCCGGGGACAGCGGCGATGAGGTCGTCGGCGCCGAGCGTGGGGCGCACTCCGGCGCCGTCATCGGAGGACATGGAGATGGTTCCGCCGAGGAAGTACATCGCGATCCGCTTCGTCATGGCGCACAGGTTATCGTCGTGCCAACGAACCGCCGCGCGCCGATCGCTGCGCGAGCCCGTCACCGAGGAGACCCATGCCTGCTGCGGCTGACCCAAGCGTGCGACCCGGCCCGGACGCTGAGTGCCCCTGCGCCTGGGTTCCCGGGCGCTCGTTGCGCGAATGCTGCGGCCCGCTCGTCCTCGACGGCGTGCTCGCGCCGACGCCCGAAGCGCTCATGCGCTCGCGCTACACGGCGTTCGTGCTACGTGACGCCGACCACCTCTGGCGCACCTGGCATCCGCGCACGCGCCCGGCTCAGGTCGGCGACCTCGACGGCGTGACGTGGCTGGCCCTGCGGGTGCTCGACACGGGTGACGGCGGCATGAACGAGGCCGATACGCGCGGCACCGTCACCTTCGAGGCGTCCTACCTCGCCGACGACGGCCGTCGCGGGGTGCTGCGAGAGCACTCGCGCTTCGAACGCCGCGCCGGCCGCTGGTTCTACGTCGATGGGGACGAGCTCGACTGAGCCGCGAAAAACACGGGCGCGTCGCACACGCGGCATCACCTAGAATGAGCAGGTACGCCGTGGCGGCCTGACACCCCGCCCGAGCATCGCCCGTGACGGGCGTGTTCTGCGGCGGACCGCGCGTCCGGCGTCACCGACGAGAGGCCGAAGATCTTTCGGCGAAGGTGTGGTGGCACCGCGACCTGGCCCCCGCCCACACCTCCCGGGCTGCTCCCACGTGGGGCGCCCGGTCGAGCATCGTCCGATCGACGCGTCGCCGCATGGAACGAATCGAGAGGAACATCATGCTTCGAACCCATGAAGCCGGAACCCTTCGCGCAGCCGACGTCGGTGACACCGTCACCCTGACGGGTTGGGTGGCCAAGCGTCGCGACCACGGCGGTGTCGCCTTCGTCGACCTGCGTGACGCCTCGGGCATCGTCCAGGTCGTCGCACGCGACGAGGTGCTGACTGGCGCCGCGCACGGTCTGCGCTCCGAGTACTGCATCAAGGTGACGGGTGAGGTCGCCGCGCGCGAGCCGAAGGACGTCAACCCGAACCTGCCGACAGGTGAGGTCGACGTCGTCGCGAACGAGATCGAGGTGCTCTCCGAGGCGGCGCCGCTGCCGTTCCAGATCGACGAGCGCATCACCGTCGGCGAGGAGGCGCGCCTCAAGTACCGCTACCTCGACCTACGTCGCAAGGACCAGGGCGACGCGATCCGTCTGCGCTCGAAGGTGAGCCAGGCTGCGCGCGCCGTGCTCAACGAGCGCGACTTCGTCGAGATCGAGACGCCGACGCTGACGCGTTCGACGCCCGAGGGCGCTCGTGACTTCCTCGTCCCCGCTCGTCTCGCGCCGGGCAGCTGGTACGCGCTGCCGCAGAGCCCGCAGCTGTTCAAGCAGCTGCTCATGGTCGCCGGGATGGAACGCTACTACCAGATCGCGCGCTGCTACCGCGACGAGGACTTCCGCGCCGACCGTCAGCCCGAGTTCACGCAGCTCGACATCGAGATGAGCTTCGTCGAGCAGGACGACGTCATCGAGCTCGGTGAGCAGATCGCGAAGGCCGTGTGGGCGACGATCGGCGTCGACCTGCCGACGCCGTTCCCGCGCATGACGTACGCCGACGCGATGGCGAAGTACGGCTCGGACAAGCCCGACCTGCGCTTCGGCAACGAGCTCGTCGAGTGCACGGAGTTCTTCAAGGACACGACGTTCCGCGTGTTCCAGGCCGAATACGTCGGCGCCGTCGTCATGCCGGGTGGTGCGTCGCAGCCCCGTCGTCAGCTCGACGCGTGGCAGGAGTGGGCGAAGCAGCGCGGCGCGAAGGGCCTTGCGTACGTCCTCGTCCAGGAGGACGGCTCGCTCACCGGCCCGGTGGCCAAGAACCTCACCGAGACCGAGGTGGCGGGCCTCGCCGGCCACGTCGGTGCGAAGCCCGGCGACTGCATCTTCTTCGCCGCGGGTGCGACGAAGGCGTCGCGCGCGCTGCTCGGCGCAGCGCGTCTGGAGATCGGCAAGCGCTGCGACCTCATCGACGAGAACGCGTGGAGCTTCCTGTGGGTCGTCGACGCGCCGCTGTTCGAGCCTGCCGCCGACGCTGTCGCCTCGGGGGACGTCGCCGTCGGCTCCGGTACGTGGACGGCCGTGCACCACGCGTTCACGATGCCGAAGGCCGAGTACGTCGACACGTTCGACACCGAACCAGGCGAGGCGCTCGCGTACGCGTACGACATGGTGTGCAACGGCAACGAGATCGGCGGTGGCTCGATTCGTATCCACCGCAAGGACCTGCAGGAGCGCGTCTTCAAGGTCATGGGTCTGAGCGAGGAGGACGCGCAGGAGAAGTTCGGCTTCCTCCTCGAGGCGTTCAGCTTCGGTGCGCCCCCGCACGGCGGCATCGCGTTCGGCTGGGACCGCATCGTCTCGCTGCTCGCGGGCACCGACTCGATCCGCGACGTCATCGCGTTCCCGAAGAGCGGCGGCGGCTATGACCCGCTGACGGCCGCGCCCGCCCCGATCTCCGCTCAGCAGCGCAAGGAGGCGGGTGTGGACGCCAAGCCTCAGGTCAAGAGTGAGGCTTCTGCGGACGCCGCATCGCCCGCCGCTCCGGCCGAGGTGTCGCCCAACAAGTCGTGATCGGATGATCGGCGACCGATCAACGGGTCGAGCCCCTGACGTCGCATGACGTCAGGGGCTCGACCGATTCTGCGCGACGCGCCGCCGGGGGTGCTGGGCCCGACAACGGTTTCAGGGCTTGCCCCTTTCAGCCGTAGGGTCGCCACATGCGTGATACGGCTACCGTCATGTTCGATGCCGACGGTGTGCTGCAGCACGCGCGTCACGGCTGGGTGGGTGCGCTCGACGCGATCGGTGGCGAGGGCTTCGCGTCCGTCGTGTTCGCCCGCGAACTGCCCGCCATGCGGGGCGAGGCGAGGATGCGTGACTGCCTCGTCGCCGCGGCCGAGGAGCACGGGGTCGCGCTCGATCCCGATGACGCGCTGCAGCTGTGGTCGCGTTTCGACATCGACGAAGAGGCGATGGCCGTCGTCGCCAAGGTCAGACGTGCCGGGTACGGCGTGCATCTCGCAACCAACCAGCAGGACGTGCGCCGTGACCTCATGCGCCGCCGCTACGCCGGAGTGTTCGACGAGGAGTTCTATTCCTGCGAGCTCGGCGCGTGCAAACCGGCCGAGGCGTTCTTCGCGTCGATCATCGACCGGCTGGACGTCCCGGCGGGTCAGATCGTGTTCGTCGACGATTCGGCCCGCAACGTCGCGGCGGCGACGTCCTGCGGCATCCGGGCACATCTGCATGACCCCAGCAGCGGCGCGGCCGGCATGCGCCGGATGCTCGAGGGCGCCGGTGTTCGAATGTGACCGCAAATCGCCGTTGGGGACGGGATTCGCAAAGGGGGACGCGATTCGCGGGGGAGTCAGTCGCGGAGGCCGAAGCGGGCGTGCCAGCGTTTCATCGGGGCGGGGGCCCACCAGTTCCACCGGCCCATGACGGTCATCGTCGCGGGCACGAGGATCATGCGGACGAGCGTGGCGTCGAGAATGATCGACAGGGCGAGGCCCACGCCGATCTGCTTGATGATGACCATCTTCGCCGCGGCGAACCCGAGCATGACGATGACCATGAGAAGTGCGGCGCTCGTCACGATGCGTCCGCTGCGCTGGATGCCGACGGCGACGGCGCGCGCGTCGTCGTCACCATGTTCGTGGGCCTCGACGATGCGAGAGAGCAGGAATACCTCGTAGTCCATCGCCAGGCCGAAACCGAACGCGATGAGGATGACGGGGACGGTCGACTCGATCGCGTCGTTGCTCGTGTAGCCGAGCAGCGATTCGAAGTGGCCGTTCTGGAAGATCCACGTCATCGCTCCGAGGCTCGCGCCGAGGGAGAGGGCGTTGAACAGGAGGGCCTTGAGCGGCAGGACGAGCGATCCCGTCATGAGGAACAGCAGCACGAGCGTCGCGAACGCAACGACGAGCACGACGTAGGGGGCTCGCGCAGCGATGGCGTGCGTGTAGTCGTCGAGCTTGGCCTGCTGGCCCGTCACCCATGTCGGAAATCCTGGGCGGTGAGCGTGCAGGTCGTGGACGACGTGCTGCGTGCGCCCGTTGGAGGGGGTGGCCCCGTCGACTCGCAATCCGACGGCGACCTTGCCGTCGCCGAGGTCACGCACGGGGTTGACCCCGGTGACGTATTCGCGGTGTGCGACATCCCTCGAGACCCACTTCGTCATCGTCGCCACGTCGGTCTCGCCGACGATGCTCACGGCGGGTTCGCCGAGCACAGGGAAGTCGTGGGCGAGGTCGTTCATGAGGGTGCGTTGCGGGTCCGACGTCGGCAGCAACGCGCTCGTCGAGCTCACCTGCCGCATGCCGAGCAGCGGCGCGGCCAGCACGAGCAGGACGACGACGACACCGCAGATCGAGATCCACAGATGACGCTGGACGGCGTGGGCGAGGTCGGCGAATCGTCCCTCGTCCGCGTCAGGCTGCACGCTCTTCTTCGCGAGGCGCGCCGCAGCGAGGCGCGCGCAGGCGGGCACGAGCGTCAGCGCCGCGAGGCAGGCGACGGCGACGACGGACAGGCCGGCGAGGCCGATCGCCTTTGTCACCGATGCGGGGAACAGGACGAGCCCTGCGACGGAGATCGCGACCGTAAGCCCGCTGAAGAGAACGGTGCGCCCGGCCGTCGCGATCGTGCGCTGGGTCGCGAGGTCGTGGTCGGCGCTCGTGAGCACCCCGTCGAGGCCGTCGGCCTCGCGCTGCAGCGCGAGGCGCGACAGTTCCTCGCGGAAGCGTCCGACGATGAGCAGGCCGTAGTCGATCGAGAGGCCGAGACCAAGAATCGTGACGATGTTGACGACGGTCGCATCGAGGTCGGTGACGTGGCTGAACCCGAGCAGCGCGAGCAGCCCGCCGGCGATCGCAGCGATCGCGCCGATGAGGGGGAGGCCCGCCGCGATGAATCCTCCGAACACGATGACCATGACGATGAGGGTCAGCGGGAAGGCGATGCCCTCTCCGGTCTTGAGGTCTTCCTGCACCTGATCGGTGATGCGCTTGAGCACTTCCACGGACCCGCCGGTGCGCACGCGCACCCCCGCGGGCGTCACCGCTTCGACGGCCTTCGTGACCTGCGCGCTCACGTCCTCCTGCACGCTCTTGTCGAGCCCAGCATCGAGCGTGGCGACGAAGACCATCGACTCGGGTGCGCTCGAGGAACGGTAGGCGGCAGCGACGCGCGGGTCGCGTTTCGCCGCGGGTGAGTACGCCGACTCGACCGCCGCCGTGTGCACGACGTCGTCGATCACCTGCTGCACCTTCGCGCCGACAGCCGCTTGCTGTGAACTCGCCACCCCGTCGAGCCGGACGGCGACGCTGCCGCCGGCCTTGTCGCCGGTCAGCAGCATGTCGTTGCCGGTGTGTGCCTCACCTGGCACGAACGGCTCTGCCTGCTGCAGGTGTGCGAAGAGTCCGCCGCCGCCGAAGGCGCCGGCCGTCGTCGCAAAGGCCAGCGCGACGGCGACGAACCACGTCAGGACGATGGCCTTGGCGTGACGTGCGACGAAGGCGCCGTAGCCTCGCCCGCTCGGACGCTCGCCGTCGGTCGAATCGGGCGAATGGCCTGAACCATTTGACTCGGCAGCCGACGAATCGTCGGCCCGCGAGGCCCCCGCGCGCTGTCGCGTGGCGCTCCACCTCATCCGATGACCGCCACGATGACGCTGACGAGCGCGAGGGCCATGAGGGCGCACGGCAGCGGCAGCCAGCGCACGCGACGACCGGAGGCGACATCGGTCGGGTTGTCCACCGTCTCGGCGTCGAGGGCCTCGCGCAGCGCGCCGGCAGAGCGCGGAGGCTGCGTCAGGGTGCCCGGCATCGGGCGCAGGGACGCGGTCGGCAGGATGCCGAGACGCGCGTCGTCGGTGTTGCGCGCGCCGCGCGCCTTCTGCGAGCCGATCGCCCACACCGTCGTCTTGTGCCCGTCGTTGTCATGGAGGACGAGGCTGCCCTTCGACGTGGCGTGCGAGATGCCCGGCCAGGGCAGCGTCACCTCACGCACGACGTTGGTGACGACGACGTCGTCCGCGCCGAAGCGGATGCCCGGGCGCACCATGACGCAGAACGACGCCGCGGCGAGGGCGAAGCCGACGAACGCCATCGTGTGCGGCGA
>NZ_DCNR01000046.1:16555-36044 GCF_002322065.1 Dermacoccus sp. UBA1591
GGCGCGGTGGCGCGGCTCACTCTAGTCGTGCCTTGTCGGTGGTGGCTGGTTGACTGCAGCCATGAGTGATGACCTGTTCTCGAGCCGCCTCGACGGTGAACGAACCTCGGGCAGCGCTGGGGCGTCGGTGATGGCGCCGCTCGCGGTGCGCATGCGCCCGCGCACCCTCGAGGAGGTGCGTGGGCAGGGCGAGGTGCTCAAGCCCGGATCGCCGCTGCGGCGTCTCATCGAGGGCCAGGCGGGTGCGGCGGGGCCGATGAGCGCGATCCTGTGGGGGCCGCCCGGAACGGGCAAGACGACGCTCGCGCACCTCGCGGCGAACAGCGCGGAACGCCGGTTCGTCGAGTTGTCGGCGATCACGGCGGGCGTCAAGGACGTGCGTCAGGCGATGGAGGAGGCGGGCCGCCACCTCGCGATGTACGGCCGTTCGACGGTCCTGTTCCTCGACGAGATCCACCGCTTCAGCAAGGCCCAGCAGGACGCGCTGCTGCCCGGCGTCGAGAACCGCACCGTCATCCTCGTCGCCGCGACGACGGAGAACCCGTCGTTCAGCGTCATCGCCCCGCTGCTGTCGCGTTCGGTGCTCGTCACGCTCACCTCGCTCGACGACGCGCAGATCGCGGACGTCATCGGCGCGGCACTCGTCGACGAGCGCGGTCTCGACGAGCGATTCACCCTCGACGACGACGCGCGCGATCACCTCGTCCGCATGGCCGGCGGTGACGCCCGGAGGGCGCTCACGGCTCTCGAGGCCGGCGCCGGGGTGGCGACGGACGCGGGGGATAAGACCATCACGCTCGCCCACGTCGAGCAGGCGATGGCGGCAGCCGCGGTGCGCTACGACCGCGCCGGTGACCAGCACTACGACGTCGCTTCCGCCCTCATCAAGTCGATGCGCGGCTCCGACGTCGACGCCGCCCTGCACTATCTGGCACGCATGCTCGAGGCGGGCGAGGATCCGCGATTCATCGCGCGGCGCATCGTCATCGCCGCAAGCGAGGACGTGGGGATGGCGGATCCGACGGCGCTGCAGACGGCGGTGGCGGCGATGCACGCCGTCGCGCAGATCGGCATGCCGGAGGCGCGGATCATCCTCGCGCAGGCGGTCGTGCACAACGCGATCGCGCCGAAGTCGAATGCGGCGTACGCGGCGATCAACGCCGCCATCGCCGACGTCCGGGCGGGCCGCGGCGGCGCCGTGCCGCCGCATCTGCGCGGCTCGGGGTACGCCGGGGCAACGCAGTTGGGGCACGGGGCCGGATACACATACACGCACGATGAACCGGACGGCGTCGGCCCGCAGCAGTTCCTGCCCGACGACCTGCTGCCCGACGCGGACTACTACCACCCGACGTCGCGGGGGTGGGAGGAGCGGCTGGGGGAGCGATGGCGACGCCTGCGCGCCGTCATCCGCGGGGGTCAGAGTGCAACGTGATGCAGCTCACTGCTTGATGTTGCAGAATCGCGTGTTTCGTTAACGCGGTGTTACACCTGCGGCCATTCGCGGGTCAAAGGTAACGATCTGGTGACCCTCGTACTTTGAGGCTGGAATCACAATTTCGATGGGGCATGATCTGGGGTGCATGACGAGCTCGGCCAACCGCCGGGCCGCGTGTGACAGGCGGAGCGCGCACCGAGCGCCCCGAGACGGAAGGACGAAGCCTTGGCAATGGTCACCGGCGATCCCGCGCTCGAAGGGATGGGTCCCGATGGGGCCGAACCCCAGACGCCCGAGGAGCCCAAGGCGATCGAAGGTCGTTCGCTTCGTCAGATCGCCGTGTCTCGACTCAAGCGCGACAAGGCCACCCTTGCTGCGATGACCATCGCGGCGCTGTTCGTCCTCGTGGCGATCATCGCTCCCATCCTCGTCAAGCTGAAGATTCTCGACCCGCTGACCAACCATCAGGACCTCATCAACGCTGATTCGAGTCCCAAGGGTTCCTGGGGCGGCATGAGCGCGGAGCACTGGCTCGGCGTGGTCCCGGGCAGCGGTACCGACACGCTGTCGCGCCTGCTGTACGGCATCACGTTCTCCGTGGTTGTCGGCCTGTGCGCGACGCTCGTCGCCGTCATCATCGGGCTCGTCGTGGGACTGGCATCCGGATTCGCCGGAGGAAAGGTCGACTTCCTCGGCACCCGCCTCATCGACCTCGTGCTGTGTTTCCCGCAGACCCTCATGCTGCTCGCGTTGTCCGGAACCTTCATCGCACGCATCAAGAGCATGGGTGTCTCGGACGACAACGTGGCGGCTGGAATCTACGTCATCCTCGTGCTGGGTCTCTTCGGTTGGCCGACCTTCGCCCGCATCATCCGCGGCCAGGTCATGACCCTGCGCAACCGCGAGTTCGTAGAGGCGGCTCGCAGCCTCGGAGCCACCAACAAGCGGGTGTACTTCACCGAACTGCTACCGAACCTCTGGGCCCCGATCCTCGTCTACGCGACGCTGCTGTTCCCGGCCTTCGTTTCGGCCGAGGCAGCTCTGAGCTACCTCACCGTGGGTATCAAGGCGCCGACCCCGACGCTGGGCAACATCATCACCGACTCGGTGAACTACCTCAACCAGGACCCGCTGTACTTCTTCGCGCCGGTGTTCACGATCGCGGCCCTGGTGCTGAGCTTCAACCTCGTCGGAGACGGTCTGCGCGACGCGCTCGACCCCAGGGCCGACCGCCACTGAGCCAGCCGGCTCACCCCTCATTTTCCTGACCACGTCCGGTCAGGTCAGTTGGATCGCCTCGGCGGATCCTTCTTCATCAAGGAGATGACGATGAACAAGAAGTCGTATTCCATCCTCGCCGTGGCGATCGCCGGCTCGATGAGCCTCGCCGCGTGCGGTGGCGGCTCGAGCGACGACAAGGGCAGCTCGAGTGAAGGTGGCGGCAAGGGCGGCACGCTCTACTACCTGTCGAAGCGTCCTGCTGAGCACCTCGACCCGCAGCGCATGTACATCGGCCGCGACCTCGCCGACATGGGCCGCCTCACGTACCGCTCGCTCGTGCAGATGCCGGTCACCGAGGACGCCGCCAAGGCCGACAAGCCGGTGGCTGACCTCGCGACCGACACGGGCAAGATGAGCGACGGCGGCAAGAAGTGGAGCTTCACGCTCAAGGACGGCGTGAAGTGGCAGGACGGCAAGGACATCACGTGTGAGGACCTCAAGTACGGCCTGAGCCGCAGCTTCGCGACCGACGTCATCACGGGTGGCCCGAACTACGCGCTCGGCTTCCTCGACGTGCCGCAGAAGGATGGCCTGCCCGTCTACAACGGCCCCTACAAGAAGGCCGGCCAGGCCGACTTCGACAAGGCCGTCGCCTGCGATGGCAAGACGATCACGTACAAGTTCAACAAGGCGTGGCCGGACTTCAACCTCGCTGCGGCCTCGCTGCGCGCCTTCGACCCTTACCGCAAGGATCAGGACAAGGGAGACAAGAGCAACTACGCCGTCTTCTCGAACGGCCCCTACAAGCTGCAGGGCACGTGGCAGAAGGGCAAGGGCGGCACGTTCGTCCGCAATGAGAACTACGACGCCAAGACCGACGGCGTGCGCAAGGCTCTTCCGGACAAGATCGTCTTCCAGGAGGGCCTGACGAACGAGGTCATCAACCAGCGCCTCATCGCTGACTCGGGCAACGACAAGAACGCCGTCACGGACCGCGCGGTGCCGCCGTCGATGTACGGCCAGGTCACGGGCAAGATCGCGGACCGCTCGACGAACCCGCAGTCGCCGTACGTCGACTACCTCGTCCCGAACTTCAAGAAGATGACGAACCCGAAGGTGCGTCAGGCACTCCTGGCCGCGACGAGCCAGGACGCTTGGATCAAGGCCGGCGGTGGCGACAAGGCGTACACGAACGCATACTCGATCATCAACCCGGCTCTGACCACGGCCTACGCCAAGAACCCGGCCTTCAAGTACGGCACGGGCGGCAACATCGAAGAGGCCAAGAAGCTCCTCAAGGAAGCCGGCCAGCCGAACCCGTCGATCAAGTTCACCTACTCCGGTGGCACGCCGACGTCGCAGAAGCAGGCTGCTGCGCTCAAGGACACGTGGGAGAAGGCCGGCTTCAAGGTCACCCTGAACGAGCTGACCGACACGTACTACGACGTCATCCAGAACCCGAACGCCGACGGCGACATCTTCTGGGGTGGCTGGGGCGCCGACTGGCCGTCGGCCAGCACGGTCATCCCCGCACTGTTCGACAGCCGCATCAACCTGACGGCGAAGTCGAACGGTCAGGACTACGGCAACTACAAGTCGGACGAGGTCAACAAGATGATCGACGAGGCGGCCAAGGCCACCTCCGTCGACGCCGCAGGCGAGATCTACAAGAAGATCGACAAGAAGCTCGGCGAGGACGTCGCCTACATCCCGCTGGAGAGCCAGAAGTTCTACCTCCTGCGGGGATCCAACGTGACGAACTACATCGACAACCCGGCTACCTCGATGTACCCGGACCTCGGTTCGGTCGGCGTCAAGAAGTGACGGTCTGACTCCTATCACCACCTGGCCGGCGGGCGTCCACAGACGCCCGCCGGCCCGGCCGGTCGCCGGCCACTCAACGAACCCACCCGTTCCCCGTTGGAGAGGACTGCCCGAAAGGGCGGAAGCTCATGGTTGCTTACGTCATCCGCCGACTGTTCTCGGGTCTGATCATGCTGCTCATGGTCACGCTCGTGACGTTCGTGCTCTTCTTCGCTGCCGGCAAGGACCCAGCGAAGCAAACCTGCGGCAAGAACTGCTCGCCCCAGCTCATCGAGCAGAACCGCAAGGCACTCGGGTACGACAAGCCCGTCATCAACCAGTGGACGGACTTCGTCAAGGGAACCGTGACCGGCCGTGAGTTCCCCGCTGACGAGGAACTCAAGCGCAAGGCACCCGAGACGATCGCCAAGTGTGACGCCCCGTGCCTGGGCTACTCGCCCCTCGCGTCCATGAGCGTGACCGACGAGATCAAGCAAGCTTTCCCCATTTCCCTGTCCATCGCGGTCGTGTCGTTCGCGCTGACCCTCGTCATGGGTGTCGGTTTCGGCATCCTGGCGGCGCTGACGAGAGGTGGCATCGTCGACAAGATTCTCGTGGGATCGGCGCTGCTGTTCTACTCGCTGCCCACCTTCGCCATCGGTCTGTTGCTCTACCAGTTCGTCGCGTTGAAGTGGGGCATCGTGCCGGTGCCCGAATACCAGAGCATCGCCGATGGTGGTGTCGGCGGGTGGCTCCAAGGCCTGATCCTGCCGGCGCTCACGCTCGCGCTCTTCACCGCCGCGGGTTATGTCCGCATGACGCGCGCCTACGTCCTCGAGACGATGAGTGAGGACTACCTACGCACCGCGAAGGCCAAGGGCCTGTCCAAGGGCAAGACGCTGTGGAAGCACACGATGCGCGCGGCGATCACCCCGATCATGACGATGGCCGGCATCGATTTCGCCCTGCTCGTCGGCGGCGCGCCCATCACCGAGACGGTCTTCAACTACGACGGACTCGGCAAGCTCGCGGTGACCTCGGCCTCGGCGTCGCCCGACCTGCCGACCACCGTCGGTATCGTCGTCGTCCTGTCGGCGCTCGTCATCGTGGCCAACATCATCGTCGACTGCCTCTACGCCGTGGTCGACCCACGCGTGAAGCTGGCCTGAGGAGAGAGACCATGTTCGACAAGCTCAAGAAGAAGGTCGACGACTCCGTCGTCGGCGAGAAGGCCGAAGCTCTCGTTGACAAGGCCAGCGACGTCGTCGCCACCGCGGCCGCAAAGGTCCCCGGGCACGGCGCGGGCCATGGCGTGGGCCGCGAGACGTTCACGGACTCGGGCGCCAAGCCCGGCAAGAAGCAGGTCGACAAGAGTGGCACACCGCTGCTGTCGGTGCGCGACCTCAAGGTGCACTGGCCGACCGATGACGGCATCGTCAAGTCGGTCGACGGCGTGAGCTTCGACCTGTACGAGGGTCAGACGCTCGGCATCGTCGGTGAGTCGGGTTCCGGCAAGTCGGTGACGTCGACGACGATCATGGGCCTCAACCGTGGGACGAACGCTCAGATCTCCGGTGCGATCGACTTCGACGGTGACGACCTGCTCACCATCAAGGAAGACCGCATGCGCGAGTTGCGCGGGCGCAAGATGGCAATGATCTTCCAGGACCCGCTGTCGGCGCTTCACCCGTACTACACGGTGGGCGCGCAGATCATCGAGGCCTACAAGGTGCACCACCCCAAGGCGTCGAAGAAGGAGGCGCGTGAGCACACGATCGACATGCTCGCCCGCGTCGGCATCCCGTCGCCGCAGAAGCGAGTCGATCAGTACCCCCACGAGTTCTCGGGCGGTATGCGTCAGCGGGCGATGACGGCGATGGCGCTCGTCAATGACCCGAAGCTGCTGATCGCCGACGAGCCGACCACGGCACTCGACGTGACGGTGCAGGCGCAGATCCTCGACCTCATGCTCGACCTGCAGCAGGAGTTCAAGTCCGCGATCATCATCATCACCCACGACCTCGGCGTGGTCGCCGACGTCGCGGACGACCTGCTCGTCATGTACGCCGGGCGTCCGGTCGAGAAGGGTGACGTCTACGACACGTTCGCGACGCCGCAACACCCGTACACCGTGGGTCTGCTCAACTCGATGCCCCGTCTCGACGAGGCACGTCGCGAGCAGCTCGACCCCATCCCCGGTAACCCGCCGTCGCTCATCAACCTGCCGAGGGGTTGCTCGTTCGCGCCGCGTTGCGCGTTCAAGTACCTCGTGCCGGGCGATCGCTGCGACACCGAGATGCCCGATCTGCGCCACTTCGGCGACCAGGAAGCCCGCTGCTTCCTGACCGCAGAGCAGAAGGCCGAGCACATGAAGCCCGCGCAGACCCGCACGATCGACGGCGACGACGCGGCTTCCACGACCGGCGCGGCCCACGCCGCGACTGCCGGTGCTGCGGACGCCCACGGCGCGACCAAGGTTGGAGACTGAGCATGACCAACGCAGACACGCACGCGACGAGCGTGACGCCGGGACCCGACGACGCTCTCGCGAGCGCGACCCAGGTCGCCGTCGGAGAAGAGGTGCTGCGCGTCACCGGGCTGCAGAAGCACTTCCCGCAGAAGAAGGCGGGCCTCATCCGGCGCCCCGACAACCCCGTCAAGGCCGTCGACGGCATCGACCTCGTCGTCCACCGCGGTGAGACGGTCGGCCTCGTCGGCGAGTCGGGCTGTGGCAAGTCGACCGCCGGTCGCACGATGCTCAAGCTCCTCGAGCCCACGGGAGGCCGGATCGAGTTCGCCGGTGAGGACATCACCGACTTCAAGGGCGGCGACCTGCGGCGCATTCGTCGTGAACTGCAGATGGTGTTCCAGGACCCGCACGGCTCGCTCAACCCGCGTCACACCGTCGGCAAGATCATCTCGGCGCCGTTCGAGATCCAGGGCGTCAAGCCCGAGGGCGGCGTGAAGAACGCGGTGCAGGAGCTCATGTCGCGGGTGGGGCTCAACCCCGAGCACTACAACCGCTACCCGCACGAGTTCTCCGGTGGTCAGCGTCAGCGCATCGGTGTCGCGCGTGCGATCGCCCTCAAGCCGCAGGTCATCGTCTGCGACGAGCCGGTCTCGGCGCTCGACGTGTCGATCCAGGCGCAGGTCGTCAACCTGCTCGAGGAGATCCAGGACAGCGACAAGATGGCGTACGTGTTCGTCGCGCACGACCTGTCCGTCGTGCGTCACATCTCCGACCGTGTCGTCGTCATGTACCTCGGCAAGGTCATGGAGGACGCCGACCGCGACACGCTGTACGAGCGCCCGCAGCACCCGTACACGCACGCGCTGCTGTCGGCCGTGCCGATCCCGGACCCGACGCTCAAGGGCAAGCGCGAGCGCATCCTGCTCAAGGGCGACCTGCCGAGCCCGCAGAACCCGCCGTCGGGTTGCGTGTTCCGCACGCGCTGCCCGAAGGCACAGGATCTGTGCGCTCAGGTCGTGCCCGAGCCCGTCGAGGTCGCGCCCGGCCACCGCGTCGCGTGCCACTTCCCGGAGGTGCGCGCCGACGTCGTGTGACGTCACCCGCTCGAAGCCGTCTGGCCCGCTCCACATCGGGGCGGGCCTGACGGCCATGTGCACCCCGTAATCTGGTGGCAGCGCGACATGCGCGCTCGAAGAAGGAGATGACGTGGACCTGACGCTCGGACAGATCGCCGGGTTCATCGCGGCCGTCGCGTTCGCCGTGCTCGTGTGGCGCCTCGGCAGTGTCATCGGCAAGGCTGGCGCCGTGCTCGACGAGGCGAGCGCCGCGGTGCGCAAGGTGAGCGACGAGACGTTGCCGCTCATCACGGAGATGACCTCGACCGTCGCAGCCGCGAACACCCAGGTCGAGCGCCTCGACGCAATCACAGCCAACCTCGCGACGATGACGAATAATCTCAACGCCCTGACGTCGCTGACCGTGGCGACGGTCGGGCGTCCCATGCTGAAGGTCGCCTCCGTCGGTTACACCATCAAGACGGCAATGAGCGGAAAGACCCCGGGGACGCCGCGCCGATTCTGAGTGCTGCGCGGCTAGGGTCACCCCATGAACCAGATCACGACCGGCCCCGTCACGGACGACGCTTCCACCAATCCGTTGCTGACGCGCAGCGACCTGCCGTTCGAGTTGCCGCCGTTCGAACGCATCCGCGCCGATCACTTCGTCCCGGCCTTCGAGCATCTCGAGCAGCAGGTGCGGCGCACCCTCGCGGACATCACGCAGCCGCAGACACCGGCGACGTTCGTCGACGTCGTCGAGCCGTTGGAACGCGATCACGCGGCCACCGAACGCGTGTTGGCGCCGCTTTACACCCTGACCGGTTCTGACACGACACCGCCGTTGCAGGCCCTCGAGGACGAGCTCGCGCCGCGCGTCGCCGCCCTGGCGGACCTGGTCGACGTCGATGCTGCCCTGCTCGAGAAGCTGCGCGAGGTTCGAGCCGGCGACGCCACGATGAGCCCCGAGCAGAGCCACGTCGTCGAGCGCCGGATCAAGGCGATGACGCTTGCCGGCGCGGCGCTCACCCCGGAGGCTGCCGAGCAGGTCAAGGCGATCAACGGCGAGCTCGCGACACTCGGCGCCGAGTTCGACCGCCGCCTGCTGGCCGACACCGCGGCCCTGGCCGTCGTCGTCGAGGAGCGTTCGAGCCTCGCAGGCCTGGACGACGCCGAGATCGACGCCCTGGCACGGCCCGAGCAGGACGGCGGCGGCTACGTCATCCCTCTCACGTATCCGACGGGACATCCCTACCTCGCGCGTCTGCGTGATCGTGACCTGCGTCGACGCATCATGACGGCGTCGACGGCGCGGTGCAGTCGCGGCGACGAGAACGACACGCGGGAGCTGGTTCGGGACATCGCCCGCCTGCGTGCCCGTCGAGCCGCGCTGCTTGGCTTCGACAGCCACGCCGCGTGGGCGACGGCGGACAGCACGGCCAGGACGCCTGAGGCGGTGCTCGACATGCTCGCTCCCATCGCGCGTGCCGCCGGCGAGAACGCCCGCGCCGAGATCGAGGTGCTAGCCGCCACGGCGCGCGAGGACGGGGTGGACACGATCGAGTCGTGGGATCACGCGTACTACGCCGAGCAGGTCAGAGCGCGAGATCACGACGTCGACCTGGAGGCCCTGCGTCCCTACTTCGAGCTCGAACGTGTTCTCGAGCGGGGCGTGTTCGCCGCGGCCGAGCAGCTGTACGGCCTCACGTTCACCCCGCGAGCCGATCTGCGGGGCTGGAACGCCGACACGCGCGTGTTCGAGGTGCACGACGAGGACGAGGGCGCCGTCGGCCTGTACCTGCTCGATCCGTACGCCCGCCCGAGCAAGCGCGGCGGCGCGTGGATGCATCCGCTCGTCGAGCAGAACGACCTCCTCGGCCAGGCCCCGGTCGTCTGCAACAACCTCAACGTGACACGGCCGTCGCAGGGGGAGCCCACCCTCATGACGTTCGACGAGGTGGAGACGTTCTTCCACGAGTTCGGCCATGCCCTGCACGGGCTGCTGTCGCAGGTGCGTCACCCGTCGGTCTCGGGGCCCAACGTCGAACGGGACTTCGTCGAGTTCCCCAGCCAGGTCAACGAGATGTGGATGCTGTGGCCGAGCGTCGTCGAGCGCTACGCGCAGCACGTCGAGACGGCGGAGACGCTGCCGGAGGCGGTGCGTGATCGCCTCGAGGCCTCGGCGACCTGTAACCAGGGCTTCGCCACCAGTGAGCTGGTGGGCGCCGCATTGCTCGACTTCTCCTGGCACCTGCTCACCGAGCAGGACGAGGTGCCGTCCGTCGAGCAGATGGCCGAGACGGTACGGCGCCGGTACGGACTGGACATCGACGCCGTGCCCTCCCGCTATGCCGCGCCGTACTTTCAGCACGTCTTCTCCGGTGGGTACTCGGCGGGGTACTACGGCTACCTGTGGTCGGAGGTGCTCGATGCGGACGCATGCGAGTGGTTCGTCGAGAACGGGGGAGCGACGCGCGAGAACGGACGGCGGTTCGCCGAACGGATCCTCGGCGTGGGCGGTGGCGCAGACCCCATGGGGGCGTACGAGAGCTTCCGCGGCCGGGCGCCGTCGCCGGGGCCGATGTTCCGCCGTCGCGGCCTCGAGGCCAGGAGTTCCGGGTCGCGCTGATGTCGGCCAGATGTCGTCCTTGTTTCGTGAGTAACGATGTCGTCACGGGCCGTCCCCCAGCCGTTCATCTTCGGCGCCCACCACATATTCTTCAATCGCCGCTGAAGGAAAGACCTTCCGACCAGCGTCCATCACCGTCTCGTGAAGGAGACACGCCCGCGTGCTTCGCTACATCCTCCGAAAAGCGCTGGGGTGGGTGGTCATGATCTTCGTGGCCACCAACCTGACGTTCTTCCTGGCTTCCTTCTTCCTGAAGCCCGAGTCGAACTATCTGGCGCGGCGACCCCCGCTCAGCCACGACCAGATCGTTCGCTCCCTGGACCAGTACAACCTGAACCCCGACGAATCGGTCTTCACGAAGTGGTGGACGTGGTTCCAGGGCGTGTTCTTCCACTGGGACTGGGGTCAGTCGCCGACGGGTGTCGACGTCAACTCCGAGGTCGCCTACCGGGCCGCCATCAGCGCCCAGCTCGTGCTCGGTGCGACGATTCTCAGTGCGGTCCTCGGCATCGCGCTGGCCGTCTACAGCGCAGCTCGCCAGTACCGCTTCGGCGACCGCGTGGCCCAGGCGACGTCGATCATCACGCTCAACATCCCCCTGCCGGTGGCGGCGCTGTGCGTCGTGTTCCTCGGCATCTGGGCCAACCAGAAGCTCGGTCACACCGTCTTCTACGTCGCCGGTGCGCAAGATCCGAACGTCAGCGGGTTCTGGGCGACGCTCGTCAGCCGCCTGGCACACCTCGTGCTGCCGTCGATCACCCTCATCCTCGTGGGTTACGCCAGCTACCACATGACTCAGCGCACGCTCCTGCTCGACACCGTGGACGCGGACTTCGTGCGCACCGCCCGGGCCAAGGGGCTCACGCGCCAGGAGGCCATCCGCCGCCACGGACTGCGCACGTCGCTCATCCCGACGGCCGCTCAGCTCGCGTTCTCCATCCCGGCGATGTTCACCGGCGCGATCATGACAGAGACGATCTTCGCCTGGAAGGGCATGGGGCAGTACTTCACCCAGACCATCGGGCAGAACGACATCCACGGCACCGTCGCCATCGCGGCCTTCGGCGCCCTCATGACGGCCATCGGCGCGATCCTCGCGGACCTCGCGACCGTCGCCCTCGACCCCCGAGTGCGGGTGAGCTGAGCCATGACGAACGACTTCAACCCCATCGAGCCCGAAAGCGTCGAACAGGCCGCCATCTCGCCGGAGACGGTCCGCGAGACGCGCCTACCGGACGGTTCACCCACGCCTGAGCTGACCGAGGGCGGCCCCAAGCGCGACGGCGCCGCCGCTCCGCTCACCCGCCGAAAGCTCTACATGCGCCGTTTCATGCGCAACAAGGGCGGCGTCCTGGGGCTCGTCATCCTCCTGGGTCTCATCGTGTTCTCGATCGTCGGCGGGTTCTTCACGCAGTGGAACTACACCGACCCCGACTTCCTCACGCTGCAGCAGGGTCCGGGCGGGAGCCACTTCTTCGGCACCAACCAGGCCGGCAACGACACCTACGCCCAGGCCGTCCACGGTCTGCAGCGATCCATCATCATCGGTGTGAGCGTGTCGGCGCTGACGACGATCATCTCGGCGATCGTCGGAGCCTGGGCCGCCTACGTGGGTGGACGTCTGGAGAAATTGACGCTCGGTCTCATCCACTTCCTCCTCGTGGTGCCGAGCTTCCTCATCCTGGCGCTCATCTCCACCTATTTCCAGGGCGACTGGCGCGTCCTCATCTTCGTGCTGACCCTCTTCGGCTGGGTGTTCTCGGCCCGCATCGTGTGGACGATCTCGACATCCGTGCGCGAACGCGAATACGTCGCGGCCGCCGAGTTCATGGGAGTGCCGACGACAAAGGTGGTGCTTCGCCACGTCATCCCGAACATCGGGTCGCTGCTCATCGTGAACTTCACCCTCGGCGTCGTTTCCACCATCATGAGCGAGACCGGCCTGTCCTTCCTCGGGTTCGGCATCAAGCAGCCCGACGTGTCGCTCGGTTCGATGCTCGCCGACGGTGCGAATTCCGTCTACTCCGCGCCGTGGCTGTTCGCCTTCCCCTCTCTGCTCCTCGTCATGCTCACCGTCTCGATGGCACTCATCGGTGACGGCCTGCGTGACGCGCTCGACCCGAACTCCAAGGCTGGTGGCAACGCATGAGCACCCCGATCTCCGTCTCCGGTGGCGGCATGCTGGACAAGGCGGGCAGCAGCCCGCTGATCTCGGTCAAGGATCTCGCGGTGTCCTTCCCCTCCGAAGCGGGGCGTGTCGACGCGGTGCGCGGCGTCAGCTTCGACATCGCACGCGGTGAGACGCTCGGCATCGTCGGCGAGTCCGGCTCCGGCAAGTCCGTCACGTCCACGGCCATCATGGGTCTGCTGCCGAGCTACGCGAAGGTGGACGGCAGCATCACCCTCGACGGTGAAGAGCTGCTGGGACGCACCGACAAGGAGATGTCGAAGGTGCGCGGCAAGCGCATCGGCATGGTGTTTCAGGATCCGCTGTCAGCGCTGACGCCGATCTTCACCGTCGGTGACCAGATCGTCGAAGCGATCCTCATCCATCAGGACATCACCAAGGCGAAGGCGTGGGAGCAGGCCGTCGCGCTGCTCGACCTCGTAGGCATCCCCAACCCGAAGACCCGTGCGAAGTCGTTCCCGCACGAGTTCTCCGGCGGTATGCGTCAGCGTGTCGTCATCGCCCTGGCCATCGCGAACAACCCGGACCTCATCATCGCGGACGAGCCGACCACCGCACTCGATGTGACGGTGCAGGCCCAGGTGCTCGAGGTGCTCAAGAAGGCCCAGCGTGAGACGGGCGCCGCCGTGCTCATGATCACGCACGACCTGGGCGTCGTCGCCGGTCAGGCCGACCGTGTCGGCGTCATGTACGCCGGCCGCCTCATCGAGACGGGGACGGCGGACGACGTCTTCGCCGCACCGCGGATGCCGTACACGATCGGCCTGCTCGGGGCCGTGCCCCGCGTCGACGCGACGGGGCGTGAGGCGCTAGCACCGATCAAGGGCACGCCGCCGTTGCTCGTCGACCTCCCGGACGCGTGCCCGCTCATCCCGCGCTGCCCGATCGCGACCGCGGAGTGCGGCAACGGCGAACCGGCCCTGCGTCCCGTCGGCTCCGCGACGCATCGTGCGGCCTGCATCCGCGCCGACGAGATCTCCGGGCGGGGCTTCATCGGCTCCGAACCCATCTTCCCCCGACCCGTCATCGAGGATCCCGCCGCCGGCATCCCCCGCGAGGAGCGCGCGAGCGTCCTGCGCCTGGACGACGTGACGAAGACGTTTCCGCTCATGAAGGGCGCCGTGCTCAAGCGTCGCGTCGGCTCGGTCTACGCCGTCGCCGGCATCGACCTCGACCTGCGCGAGGGGGAGACCCTCGGTCTCGTCGGGGAGTCCGGCTCGGGCAAGACGACCACCCTCATGGAGATCATGCGGATGGGTCAGCCCGAGACGGGCGACATCGAGATCGCCGGGCAGAGCATCAAGAACGCCTCGAGGTCGCAGCGCAAGGATCTGCGTCGCGACATCCAGATGGTCTTCCAGGACCCGATGGGTGCCCTCGACCCGCGCATGACTGTGCACGGCATCATCAGCGAACCGCTCGTCGCGCTCGGTGGGTCGAGCAAGCACGAGATCGACGAGCGGGTCGAGGAGCTCATGGCGCTCGTCGGGCT
The DNA here is from genome assembly GCF_002322065.1 of Dermacoccus sp. UBA1591. NCBI lineage: Bacteria > Bacillati > Actinomycetota > Actinomycetes > Micrococcales > Dermacoccaceae > Dermacoccus > Dermacoccus sp. UBA1591. Next base: position 30,852 of record NZ_DCNR01000046.1, read on the forward strand.
CAACCCGCAGCACTCCGACCGTTTCCCAGCAGCCTTCTCCGGCGGACAGCGTCAGCGCATCGGCATCGCCCGTGCGCTCGCCACGAACCCGAAGACGGTCGTGCTCGACGAGCCGGTCTCCGCGCTCGACGTGTCGATCCAGGCCGGCGTCATCAACCTGCTCGCCGAGCTGAAGGCCCGTCTCGGCCTCAGCTACCTCATCGTCGCCCATGACCTCGCCGTCGTGCGTCACATCTCGGATCGGGTCGCGGTCATGTACCTCGGCAAGATCGTCGAGGTCGGTGCCGTCGACGACGTGTTCGAGCGCCCGATGCACCCCTACACCAAGGCGCTCCTGTCCGCCATCCCCGTGCCGAACCCGGTGGTCGAACGTAGCCGTGAGCGGATCCTGCTCACGGGCGACCTGCCCAGCCCGACCTCCTCAGAGCCCGGGTGCCGCTTCGTCTCGCGGTGCCCGTTGTATAAGACCCTCGACGACGCGAAGCAGCAGCTGTGCCGGGACACGACGCCCGAGCTCATGTCTGTGACCGGCGCCGATCATGCCCACGCCTGTCACTTCGCAGGCGGGGCCGACACAAAGGAAGTTCACTGATGAAGTCGATGAAGACGGCGTCCGGCGCCTTCGTTCTCGCCAGCGCTCTGCTGCTCACCGGGTGTTCCGGGGGCTCGTCGGACGACAAGGGCGACGACAGCAAGAAGACGACGAACACCTCGTTGCAGAAGAGCTACAACGAGCAGCCGGCGTCGGCCCTCAAGGATGGTGGCACGTACACCACCGCCACGACCGAGGTCTCTCCGCAGTTCAACCCGTTCCAGCAGGACGGCACCCGCTACACCTCGGACGTGTGGCGCTGGTACAACCCCGTCCTCAAGACGTACTCGGCTGACGGCAGCAAGGTCATCTGGAACAAGGCCTACATCGAGCGCGCCAAGAGCGAGGTCAAGGGTGACAAGCTCGTCGTCACCTACACGATGAACCCGAAGGCGAAGTACAACGACGGTTCGCCGATCGACTGGAAGTCCTTCGAGAACACGTGGAAGGCCAACAGCGGCAAGGACAAGGCGTTCCTGCCCAGTTCGACGGATGGCTTCTCGGCCATCGAGTCCGTGGCGAAGGGCAAGGACGACCACGAGGCCGTCATCACGTTCAACCAGCCGGGCGTGTGGTGGGAAGGTCTGTTCGACTTCCTGCTCAACCCGAAGGTGAGCTCCGCGGACCAGTTCAACAAGTTCTACCTGAACAACCCGCACGCCGAGCTCGGCGCGGGCCCGTACAAGATCGAGAAGTACGACTCGAAGGCCGGCACCATCTCGTTCGTCCGCAACGAGAAGTGGTGGGGCGACAAGGGCAAACTCGACAAGCGCACGTTCATCACGATGGAGGCCTCGGCGTCCATCAACGCGTTCAAGAACGGGCAGATCGACGCGACGAGCGCGAGGACCAAGGACCGTCTGCAGCAGGTGAAGGATGTTCCCAACACCGAGCTGCGCCGCGGTTCCTACCCCTCGAACAGCCTGCTCACCCTCAACGGCAAGAGCCCGCTGCTCGCGGACAAGGCCGTTCGCAAGGCCATCATGGAAGGCGTCGACCGCAGCAAGCTCGCCGAGATCGAGTTCAACGGTCTCGACTACAAGGAGGAGCTGCCCGGCTCGTTCCTGCTCTTCAGCTTCCAGAAGGGCTACGAGAACAACGTCTCGACGAAGTTCGACGCCGAGCAGGCGAAGAAGGACCTCGACGCGGCGGGCTGGAAGGCCGGTTCGGACGGCGTCCGTTCCAAGGACGGCAAGAAGCTGACCCTCAGCTATGTCAACCTCGGTGATGACCCGGTCAGCAAGGCCCAGGCCACGGCGATGCAGGCGATGCTCAAGGGCATCGGCGTCGACATGAAGATCGACCAGCGCGCCTCCTCGGAGTTCTCGAACGTCATCACGAAGAAGGACTTCGACCTCTTCCCGATGGGCTTCAGCTCCTCCGACCCCTACGGTGTGGCGTACGCCTGCCAGGTGTGGTGCTCGGACTCTGGCCTGAACCAGTCCGGTGTCGCGGACAAGTCGCTCGACCCGAAGTTCAAGGACCTGACGAAGATCAGCGACAAGGACAAGCAGATCGCCGAGGCCAACAAGCTGGAGAAGCAGGCCATGGACCAGTACGGCATCCTGCCGCTGACGAACGGCCCGGTCATCATGGCGACGAAGAAGGGGCTCGCGAACGTCGGTGCGTCCGTGTTCTACTTCCCGTTCCCGGAGACCATCGGTTGGCAGAAGTGACGTCAGCGCCGATGCGCGCCTGACATGACGGGCGAGGCCCGGTTCCCGCACAGGGGGCCGGGCCTCGTCCGTTCGTTCGCGCGCCGCGGTGCCCCGCACCGCCCGGCCGGTCACGAGGCCGCCACGATGGGGAAATGGCGCGCACTCGTGGGATGATGAGCGACGCACACCCGTACGACTTCTCACGAATGAGGGCGATTGATGGAAACCGCCGAGATCAGGCGCCGCTGGCTGCAGTTCTTCGAAGGCAAGGGCCACACGGTCGTCCCGAGCGCACCACTCATCTACGACGACCCGAACCTGCTCTTCGTCAACGCCGGCATGGTGCCGTTCAAGCCGTACTTCCTCGGTCAGGCCACGCCGACGTTCACGCGCGCGACCAGCGTGCAGAAGTGCGTGCGCACGGGTGACATCGAAGAGGTCGGCAAGACGAGCCGTCACGGCACGTTCTTCCAGATGAACGGCAACTTCAGCTTCGGTGACTACTTCAAGGAAGACGCGATCAAGTTCGCGTGGGAGCTGCTCACGACGCATCAGAGCCAGGGCGGGTACGGTCTCGACGCCGACCGTCTGTGGCCGACGGTGTTCGAGAGCGACGACGAGGCCTACGCGATCTGGAAGGACGTCATCGGCGTCGACGCCGCGCGCATCACGCGCCGCGACGCGAACGACAACTACTGGAGCATGGGCGTGCCCGGCCCCGGTGGGCCGTGCTCGGAGATCTTCTTCGACCGCGGCGCCGAGTACGGCGTCGAGGGTGGCCCGGCGGTCGACGAGGACCGCTACATGGAGATCTGGAACCTGGTCTTCATGCAGTACGAGCTGTCCGCCGTGCGCAGCAAGGCTGACTTCGACGTCGCCGGCGAACTGCCGCGCCGCAACATCGACACCGGCATGGGCCTGGAGCGCATGGCGTCGGTGCTGCAGGGCGTCGACAACCTCTACGAGATCGACGAGGTCTACCCCGTCCTCGACATGGCCGCCGAGATGACGGGCAAGCGCTACGGCGCGAACTCGGGCCAGTCGGCCGCGAGCAGCCACCCTGACGACGTTCACCTGCGCGTCGTCGCCGACCACGTGCGCAGCTCGCTCATGCTCATCGGTGACGGCGTGACGCCGGGCAACGAGGGGCGCGGGTACGTCCTGCGCCGCATGCTGCGCCGCGCGGTGCGCGCGATGCGCCTGCTCGGCTACGCCGACCCGGCGCTGCCGCACCTGGTCCCGATCTCGATGGAGCGGATGTCGCAGTCGTACCCCGAGCTCAAGACCGACTTCGCGCGCATCTCGCAGATCGCGTACGCCGAGGAGGAGGCATTCCGCCGCACCCTCGTCGCTGGTACGACGATCCTCGACACCGCGGTCGCGAAGGCGAAGCAGACGACGGACCAGCAGGCGGGCGGCGACAAGCCCGTCCTCACCGGCGACCAGGCGTTCAGCCTCCACGACACGTACGGCTTCCCGATCGACCTCACCCTCGAGATGGCGGCCGAGCAGGGAGTCAGCGTCGACGAGGCCGGTTTCTGTCGCCTCATGGACGAGCAGCGTCAGCGCGCCAAGGCCGACGCCAAGGCGAAGAAGGCCGGCCACGGTGACGTCGCCGTCTGGACGCAGCTGCGCGAGGCCGGGGCCACCGAGTTCCTCGCCTACGAGACGCTGCAGGCCGAGGCGAGCGTGCGCGGCCTCGTCGCGAACGGCTCGGCCGTCGAACAGCTCGAGCCGGGTCAGAGCGGCCAGGTCGTGCTCGACCGCACGTCGTTCTACGCCGAATCCGGTGGTCAGATCGCTGACGAAGGCATCATCGTCACGCCCGCCGGTCGCCTCAAGGTCGTCGATGTGCAGCGCCCGGTCAAGGGCCTCATCGCGCACACGGTCGAGGTGCTCGACGGGCCCGTCCGCGTCGGCGAGGGCGTGCACACGCAGGTCGACCCCGAATGGCGCATCTCCGCCTGCCAGGCGCACTCGGGCACGCACGTCGTCCACGCCGCGCTGCGCGAGGTGCTCGGCCCGTCGGCGCTGCAGAGCGGCTCGTACAACAAGCCCGGTTACCTGCGTCTCGACTTCGCGTGGAACTCGGCCCTGTCGCCCGAGACGCGCAGCGAGATCGAGGAGGTCTCCAACCTCGCCCTGCGTCGTGACCTACCCGTCGCCGCGCAGTACATGACGCTGCCCGAGGCAAAGGAGTGGGGCGCGATCGCCCTGTTCGGCGAGACCTACGACGAGCAGGTGCGGGTCATCGAGATCGGCGGCCCCTGGTCGCGAGAGCTCTGTGGTGGCACGCACGTCGCGCACAGCTCGCAGATCGGTGCGCTCACGCTCACCGGCGAGTCGTCCGTCGGTTCGGGCGTGCGCCGTCTCGAGGCGTTCGTCGGGATCGACGCGATGCGCTACCTCGCGAAGGAGCGCGCCCTCGTCGCTGACCTCACGTCGATGACGAAGGCGCAGCCGGGTGAGCTCAAGGACAAGATCTCCGAGATGCTGACGCGCATCAAGGACGCCGAGCGCGAGCTCTCGCGCGTCAAGCAGCAGCAGATGGCCGCTGCGGCCGGCTCCCTCGTCGAGCAGGCGAAGGACGTCTTCGGGGTGCGCTTCATCGGTCATCACGACGACGCGATCGACGCCGACGCGGCCCGGGCGATGGCGACGGACCTGCGCGCCAAGCTCGGCGACGCGACGCCGAGCGTCGTCGCAGTCGGCGGCGTGAGCAAGGGCCGCCCCGTCATCGTCATCGCGACGAACGCGCCGGCACGCGAGTGGCGTGTCAAGGCCGGTGACCTCGTCAAGGTCGCGGCCGGCGTGCTCGGTGGTGGTGGCGGCGGCAAGCCGGACCTCGCACAGGGTGGTGGCCAGGACGCCTCGAAGCTCGGCGCCGCGATCGCCGAGGTCGAGCACACCGTCGGCCGCACGGTCACGAACTGAAGGTGCGGC
>NZ_DCNR01000046.1:36314-54817 GCF_002322065.1 Dermacoccus sp. UBA1591
CGGCATCATGGCGACGCCCGTCGAGACCCTCGCGCGCGCGAGCGCGAGCGACAAGGATGTGCAGCGCGTGGCCGAGCTCGCGGACGACGCTCGTGCCCTCGAGGTCGTCGTCGGCCTGCCCCTCAACATGAAGGGTGAGGACACCGCGTCGACACAGGCCGCTCGCGCCTGGGCCAACACGCTGAAGCGTCTTCGGCCCGCGCTTCGCGTCATTCTCGTCGATGAGCGTCTAACATCTGTGTCCGCGCACCAATCGCTCCACGCCAGTGGGGTGGCCGGGCGCAAGCACAGGCAGCACGTCGACCAGCAGGCCGCCGTGCTCATCCTGCAGGCCGCACTCGAGACCGAGCGTGGCACCGGAAGGCCGCCCGGCCTCGAGGTGGGGGGCCGCAAGCCCCGTGCGCGACGACGGACAAGCGAAGGTGACACCCACGATGCCTGATTCTCCCCGCGAGCGTCTCTTCGGGAGCGGCAACGACGAGGTCGACCCCAGCCAGAGCGTCCGTCGTGACGGCGAACGCAGCGCACCCACTCGGGCAGAGCTGCCACAGGCGCGACGGCTGCAGTCGCGACGCGAACATCGCGCCCGCGCTGATGCGCAACGCGAGGCCCAGGCTCTCCGCCCAGCCGGCGCCAGCGAGGTCGACTACAACCCGAACAAGCGCCGCGGTCTCGTGACCCTGGCGCTCGCGCTCGTCCTCGTCGTCGCCGCCGGATCCTTCGCGTGGCGCACCCTGGGGCTGAGCCTGCCGTCGTTCAGCAGCTCAGGGGGCGACTACTCGGGCACGGGGGAGAACGAGACCGCCGAGGTCAAGATCAACAAGGGTGACGCGGGCAGCACGATCGGTTCAGCCCTCGTCGCGGCCGGGGTGACGAAGTCGACGTCGGCCTTCGTCGAGGCGATGGCGGCGTCACCGAACGTCAACCTGACGCCCGGCGTCTACAAACTCAGGAAGAAGCAGAGCGCCGATTCGGCGCTCTCCGCGCTGCAGGACCCGAAGAACCGCGTCGGCGGCGGCATCGTCATCCAAGAGGGCCTGTGGCAGAGCGAGATCTTCGCGAAGCTGTCGAAGGGCACCGGCCACCCCGTCAGTGAGTACGAGGCCGTGACGCCCGCGCAGCTCGGCCTGCCGAGCACGATGAACGGCAAGCTCGAGGGCTGGCTGTTCCCCTCGACGTACGACTTCGACAAGTCGATGTCGGCGAAGCAGCAGCTGCAGACGATGGTGACGAACACCAAGGAGCAGATCAACTCGCTCAACATCCCGGCCGACCAGATCCAGAAGGTGCTGACGAAGGCCAGCATCGTGCAGGCCGAGTCGCCCAACGCGGCGAACGACGGCAAGGTGGCCCGCGTCATCGACAACCGCCTGTCGAGCGGGATGAAACTGCAGATGGACTCGAGCGTCCACTACGTCATCCACAAGCGCGGCACGGTGACGACGACCGACGCCGACCGCGCCAACCCGAGCCCGTACAACTCGTACGTGCACGCGGGTCTGCCGCCGACGCCGTACAACAGCCCCGGTCTCGACGCGATCAAGGCCGCCGCGAACCCGACGCCGGGCACGTGGAAGTACTTCGTCGCCGTCAACCTCGACACGGGCGAGACGCTGTTCGCGGACACCTACGACCAGCAGCTCGAGAACGAGAAGAAGTTCCAGGCCTGGTGCAAGGCCAACCCCGGACGCGGCTGCTGATGCCCCGCGCACTCGTCGTCGGCTCGCCGATCGACCATTCGCTCTCGCCTACGCTGCACGAGGCGGGGTATCGAGCGGCGGGCCTGGACGACTGGTCGTACGCACGTGCCGAGGTCGTCGCTGATGAGGTGCGCGCATTCGTGGCCAGGCTCGACCACGATGTCGTCGGACTGTCGGTGACGATGCCGTGCAAGGAAGCGGCGTTGGCTGTGGCTGACGAGGCGTCGGCGCTCGCTGGTGACGTCGGCGCGGCCAACACGCTCGTGCGGCGTGACGGTGGTTGGTTCGCCGACAACACCGACGTCCACGGCGTCGTCGAAGCCCTGCGCGCCGCCGGGTGCGCGGGTGGCCGGGGCGCCGTCGTCATCGGCTCGGGCGCGACGGCACGTTCCGTCGTCGCCGCTCTGTCGCGTCTCGGCGTGCGCGAGGTGATGTTCGTCGTGCGCGCGCAGGCGCGCCCCGAGACGCTGGCACTGGCGCGCTCGCTGGGCATGAGCACCCGCGTCGTGCGCGAGGACGACGAGGACGCGGCGTGGGCGGTCGGCATGGCGCTGCTCGTCGTCCAGACGTCCCCGGCCGGGGGCGCGGACGCCCTCGCTGCGCGCGTCGTCGACGCCCCGTCGTTGCGCATCGGCGCGGCCGGCGGGCCGTTCGTCCTCGACGTCGTCTACGCCGACTGGCCGACGGCATTCGCCCGCACGATGAGTGCGCGCGGTGCGACCGTCGTCAGCGGCCTCGACATGCTCGTGCACCAGGCCGCGGCACAGTTCGAGCTGTTCACCGGCCACGCTGCCCCCATCGCGGACATGATGGAGGCCGGGCGCGCCGCCGTGAAATGATCGGCCGCATGCTTCGTTGGTTGACCGCAGGTGAATCGCACGGCCCGGCCCTCATGGGCGTCATCGAGGGGCTGCCCGCCGGCGTCGAGGTGACGTCGCAGAACATCTCCGACGCTCTCGCGCGCCGTCGCCTCGGCTACGGGCGCGGCGCCCGCATGAAGTTCGAGCAGGACGTCGTGACGTTCGTCGGCGGCCTGCGTCACGGCGTGACGCTCGGTTCGCCGCTCGCGCTGCAGATCGGCAACAGCGAATGGCCGAAATGGGAGACCGTCATGTCGTCCGATCCGGTCGAGGCATCCGCGTACGAGGCGTCGAACGACGTCAACGCCGAGAAGGAGATCGCGCGCAACAAGCCGTTGACGCGCCCGCGCCCCGGCCACGCCGACCTCGTCGGCATGCAGAAGTACGGCTTCGCCGACGCCCGCCCCGTCCTCGAACGCGCCTCCGCGCGCGAGACCGCGGCGCGCGTCGCCCTCGGTGAGGTCGCCGCGCGCTTCCTCGAGCAGGCCTACGGCATCCGGCTCGTCTCGCACACCGTCGCCGTCGGGACGGCCGCCGTCGCCGACGACTCACCGCTGCCGCACCCCGACGACGTCGCGGCCCTCGACGCCGACCCCGTGCGCACCCTCGACGCCGACGGCTCGGCGCGCATGGTCGCCGAGATCGACGCGGCGAAGAAGGCGGGCGACACGCTCGGCGGCGTCGTCGAGGTCTGCGCCTACGGTCTGCCCCCGGGCCTCGGCTCGCACGTACATTGGGACCGCCGCCTCGACGCGCGCCTCGCCGCCGCGATGATGGGCATCCAGGCGATCAAGGGTGTCGAGATCGGTGACGGGTTCAAGACGGCCGCGCGCCGCGGTTCGGCCGCTCACGACGAGATGGTGCGCGGTGTCGACGGCGTCATCCGTCGCCAGTCGAACCGTGCCGGTGGCACCGAGGGCGGCATGTCGACCGGTGACGTGCTGCGGGTGCGCGCCGCGATGAAGCCCATCTCGACGGTGCCGCGGGCGCTCGCGACCGTCGACGTCGCGACGGGTGAGGCCGCGACGGCGATCCACCAGCGTTCCGACGTCTGCGCCGTTCCGGCGGCTGGCGTCGTCGCGGAGGCGATGGTCGCGCTCGTACTCGCCGAGGCGTGCGTCGAGAAGTTCGGTGGAGACTCGGTCGCCGAGACGCGGCGCAACCTCGAGAGCTACCTCGCCAACATCCCCGATCTGCTCACGACGTGGGAGTGAGCGCGCCAGCGACGCCAGCGGCTGACGCCGAGCGCCACCACCCGCGTCCCCGCGCCGTGCTCGTCGGGCCGATGGCGTCCGGCAAGTCGTCCGTCGGGCGCTCCCTCGCGGCGCGCTGGGGCGTCGAACTGCGCGACAGCGACGCGCTCATCGTCGAACGCCTCGGCTGCTCGATCAGTGACTACTTCGCGACGCACGGCGAGGCCGCGTTCCGCGAGGTCGAGCGCGACGTCATCACCGAGCAGCTCGGCACGTTCGACGGAGTCCTCGCGCTCGGTGGCGGGGCGGTGCTCGACGACTCGACGCGGGCGGCGCTGCGCGAGCACACCGTCGTCTACCTGACCGTCGACGAACGCAACGCCGGCTACCGCATCCGCGGCGACGTGACGCGCCCGATCCTCGCGAACGGTGGCATCGACACGTGGCGGCGCATCTTCGCCGAACGCCGACGGCTGTACGAGGAGGTCGCGACGGTCACCGTCGACACCTCGCGCGGGACGACGGGTGCGTCGGCCACGCGCATCATCGAGGCGCTCGTCGCGGCCGAGCACGAGACACCCGTCTCGACCGGTGGAAAGCGCCCGTTGCCGTCTTCGGTGGCGGCGACGATCGCGCGACGACGCATCCTCGGGGCCACACGAGGCGGCCGGACGCGCCGCGACGAAGGAGAGACGCCATGAGCATCATCAGTGTGGGAACCGCGTATGCCGTGCACATCGGCGAGGGGGTGCTGCAAGACCTCGCGGGCGCCGTCCCGGCCGGGGTGGCGCGGGCACTGATCGTCGAGCAGGCGGCTGTGACGGCGATTGCCGACCGCGTCGAAGAAGCGCTGCGTGGCCGCGGCATCGCCGTCGTGCGCGAGGTCGTGCCCGACGGCGAGGCTGCCAAGACGATCGAGGTGAGCGCGCGCCTGTGGGGTGTCATGGCGCGAGCCGGCTTCACGCGCACCGACGTCGTCGTCGGCGTCGGCGGGGGAGCGGTGACCGACCTCGCCGGCTGGGTTGCCGCGTCGTGGCTGCGCGGCGTGGGCGTCATCCAGGTGCCGACGACGGTGCTCGCGATGGTCGACGCGGCGGTCGGCGGCAAGACCGGCATCAACATCGCCGAGGGCAAGAACCTCGTCGGCGCGTTCCACGAGCCGCTCGCCGTGTTCGCCGACCTCGCCACGGTGCGGACGCTACCCGAACGCGACGTCGCGGCCGGGCTCGCGGAGGTCGTCAAGTGCGGTTTCATCCGCGACGAGCGGATCCTCGAACTCGTCGAGGCCGACCCGGCTGCATGCCTCGACGTGACGAGCCCGCAGCTCGTCGAACTCGTCGAGCGGGCCATCAGCGTCAAGGCCTCGGTCGTGGCGGCCGACCTCAAGGAATCGAACCTGCGCGAGATCCTCAACTACGGCCACACGTTCGCGCACGCCATCGAGCAGCGCGAGAACTACACCTGGCGCCACGGTGACGCCGTCGCCGTCGGCTGCGTGTTCGCCGCCGAACTGGCCTGCGCGGCAGGCGTGCTCGGGCGCAACGATGTGGAGCGGCAGCGCGCCGTCATCACCTCGCTCGGGCTGCCGACGACGTACGCGGGCGGTGACTTCGACGAGATGCTCACCGTCATGGGGCGTGACAAGAAGACGCGCGGCACGACGCTGCGCTTCGTCGTCCTGAACGGCATCGGCGACGTCCACCGCCTCGAAGGCCCGACGCGCGAGCAGCTGCGCGCAGCCTTCGACGCGGTGACTGGCTGAGACGCACCGTTCAGCGCGTCGGCTGCTCCTTCTTCGCCGTCTCGCGGTCACCGGCGGCGGTGCCGGCGTTCTCGAAGTCGCCGGCGACCATGATGTCGGTGATCTCGCGCGCCAGTTCGTCGCCGAGGCGCCCCCAGTCGGGCTGGTAGCCGAAGACGTCGGCGAGGCCGGTGCCCTTGCGCATCCCGTCGAGCAGTTCGACGTCGTCGGGCGTCAGCAGACCGGGGTGCGCGACGCCGACGGCGTCACTGATCTTCAGCAGGTCCTTGCGCAGCGCGACGAGATAGTTCGCGAGGCGCACCTTCTTGAGCTCGGGGTCGAGGCCGTGCGCGAGCCACGCGTTCTGCGTCGCGACGCCCGTCGGGCAGGTGTCCTCGTGGCACTTCTGCGTCTGCAGGCAGCCGATCGACAGCATCGCCTCGCGCGCGACGTTGATCATGTCAGCCCCCATCGCGAACGCCTGCGCCGCCGTGATCGGCAGGCCGAGCTTGCCGGAGGCGATGAACACGACGTCGTCGGTGAGGCCGGCCTCCGCAAACAGGGCGTAGACGCGCGAGAAGCCGACGGCCCAGGGGAGCGCGACCGAGTCGGAGAACACGACGGGCGCCGCACCCGTGCCACCCTCGCCGCCGTCGATCGTCACGAAGTCGACTCCGCGGCGCGGGCCGTCGACGCTCGACATCGCTGCCGTCAGCTGCTGCCAGAAACCCATCTCGCCGACGGCCGACTTGATGCCCACGGGCAGGCCGGTGCGCTCGGCGATCGTCTCGACGAGGTCGAGCATCGAGTCGATGTCGTGGAACGCGGTGTGCCGTGACGGCGAGACGACGGTCTCGCCCTGCGGGACGCCGCGGATGTCGGCGATCTCCTTCGTCACCTTCGCGCCGGGCAGGACGCCGCCGAGGCCCGGTTTGGCGCCTTGGGAGAGCTTGATCTCGATGGCCCTGACGGGCGCCGACTCGACGACGGTGACGAGCTTGTCGAGGTCCAAGTGGCCGTCTTCGGCACGGCAGCCGAAGTAGCCGGTGCCGATCTGCAGGATGAGGTCGCCGCCGCTTCGGTGATAGGTGGACAACCCGCCCTCGCCGGTGTTGTGCATCGCCCCGGCGAGTGCGACGCCCTTGTTGAGCGCGGTGATCGCCGCGCCGGAGAGCGAGCCGAAGCTCATCGCGGAGACGTTGACGACCGAGCGCGGACGGAACGCCTTGGCGCGTCCGCGGGCGCCGCCGAGCACCTTCGCACAGGGGATGGCGTGGTCGTCGGTCTCCGCGGCATGCGACTGCGCGAACGTGCGGTGCTTGACGATCGGGTAGCCCTCGTTGCACTCGAGGTCGTTGTCGGTGCCGAAGCCGACGTAGTTGTTGACGCCCTTGGCCGAGCGGTAGATCCAGGCGCGCTGGTCGCGGCTGAACGGGCGCTCCTCGTCGTTGCCGGCGACGATGTACTGCCGCATCTCGGGGCCGATCAGCTCGATCGCGTAGCGCGCGTGGCCGAGGACGGGGAAGTTGCGCAGCAGCGAGTGGTTCTTCTGCGTGAGGTCGTAGGCGGCGACACCGGCCGTGCCGAGTGCGGGCAGGGCGGCTACGAGGCGAGTCCACTTCATGCGCCAAGTATGGCGAGGCTCGACGTGAAATGCATCACGCGCAGGTGTGGAACGTCGATCGGGGGAGGTGCGCTCACACGATAGACTTGATTTTGATGCCCGTGCGCCTGCGCGGGCGATTGTTGACCGGCCGCGCGGATCACCGTCCGCAGCGGCATCACCCGGGTGCGCGTTCACGGGGCCGACGAGCCCTGGCGCTGCCCGATGAACGAAGGCGGATCTCCATGGCGAGCACGAACGACCTCAAGAACGGCATGGTTCTCAAGATCGACAACGGGCTGTGGTCCGTCGTCGAGTTCCAGCACGTCAAGCCCGGCAAGGGCCCGGCCTTCGTCCGCACGAAGCTCAAGAACGTCATGAGCGGCAAGATCGTCGACAAGACGTTCAACGCCGGCGTCAAGGTCGAGACGGCCAACGTCGACCGCTCCGACATGCAGTACCTCTACAAGGACGGCGACGACTACGTGTTCATGGACACGAAGACGTACGACCAGATCAACATCCCGGCCACCGCCGTCGGTGACGCCGCGAACTTCCTGCTCGAGAACCAAGAGGCGATCGTCGCGCAGAACGACGGCACCGTCCTCTACGTCGAGCTGCCTGCGTCCGTCGTCCTGGAGATCACGCACACCGAGCCGGGCCTGCAGGGCGACCGCTCCACCGGTGGGACGAAGCCCGCGACGCTCGAGACGGGCGCCGAGATCCAGGTGCCGCTGTTCCTCGAGCAGGGCACGAAGGTCAAGGTCGACACGCGCGACGGCTCCTACCTCGGCCGCGTCTCCTGATCGATGGGTGCTCGCACCAAGGCGCGCAAGCGCGCCCTCGACCTGTTGTTCGAAGCCGAGCAGCGTGAGATCAACGCGAAGGACCTGCTCGACGAGCGCGTCCTCGCGCCCGTGACGCCGGCTCCGTTGCCGGAGTACACCGCGGTGCTCGTGCGCGGCGTCGTCGACCACTGGCGCACGATCAACGAAGCGCTCGAGACGTACGCACGCGGTTGGACGCTCGATCGCATGCCTGCCGTCGACCGCGCCCTGCTGCGCGTCGCGGCCTACGAGGTGCTCTACGTCGACGACGTGCCCGACGGCGTCGCCGTCTCCGAGGCCAAGAACCTCGCGACCGAGCTGTCGACCGACAACTCGCCGCAGTTCATCGGTGGTCTGCTGACCAAGCTGTCCGAAGTGAAGTCGAGCATCGTCGACTGACGGCCCCGTCCACCACTCACATGACACGACCCACCCGTTCGCGCGGGTGGGTCGTGTCATGTCGCTCGCGTGGGCCTGAGTGCCCCGATATGCTCGGATCATGCCCGTCGCCTCCCTCTCCGATGTCGAACACGCGCAGCGAGTGCTGTTGTACGGCGTCACGGGATCGGGCAAGTCGACGGCCGCGGCGCGGCTCGGCGCTGCCCTGGGGCTGCCCGTCCACCTCGTCGACGACGAGGTCGGGTGGCTGCCCGGCTGGGTCGAGCGTCCGCAGGACGAGCAGCGGGCTCTGGCGCACCAGATGGCGAGCGCAGAGGGCTGGGTCGTCGATTCGGCGTACGGCGCCTGGAGGGACGTCATGCTCGAGCGGGCGCAGGTCGTCATCGCGCTCGACTACTCGCGTGCCCTCACCCTCTCCCGCCTCGTGCGCCGCTGCGTCCATCGCCTCACCACTCGCACGCCCGTGTGCAACGGGAACACGGAGAACGTGCGACAGCTGTTCTCGCGCAACTCAATCGTGCGGTGGCACTTCTCATCGTTCGCGCGCAAACGCGAGCGCATGCGCCGTTGGGAGGCTGCGCCGGAGGGGGTGCCCGTGCTGCGGCTGACGCATCCGCGCGAGTTCGACCGGCTCGTCCAGTCGCTGGAGCTAGACAACATCGGGGCCGCGTCGCGAGAAGCAGCGCTGCGGCACGGCGGCATCGATGACCTGCCCGTCCCGGCCCGTGACGACGCGGCGCGCTTCGTCGAGTTCTGAACGCTCATTCACGGTGTCCGACCTCGGAGACTGCCAAGAGCAGGTCACCAGGCCGAGTGCCGGGGTCCCAACAGGACGACGCCGGTCAGGCGTGGCCGGCGAGGCGCGATAAGGTGGGCAGCGGAATCATCCTTTAACGATCCGTCCTGTGAGGCGGCGAAGGAGGCCTGCGCATGACGCGCGACGCTCTCGGCGTACCCGGTGACGGGGACGTCTCGACATCACGAACCACTCCTGACGACGGCCGCGTGGTCCTGTCGGCCCCCGAGATCGGTCGCGCTCTGCGCCGCATCTCTCACGAGATCCTCGAACGCAACAAGGGCGCGGACGACCTCGTCCTGCTTGGCATCCCGACGCGTGGCGCGCACCTCGCCCGCCGCCTGGCCGACGCGCTCAAGGACGTCGAAGGCATCGACATCCCCGTCGGCACGCTCGACGTCACGATGTACCGCGATGACCTGCGTGCCAACCCCGCCCGCGTGGCGCATCAGAGCGACATCCCCGCAGCCGGCATCGATGGGCGAACCATCGTCCTCGTCGACGACGTGCTCTTCTCCGGACGCACCGTGCGCGCCGCCCTCGATGCGCTCGGCGACCTCGGGCGCCCCAAGGCCGTCCGCCTCGCCGTCCTCGTCGACCGCGGCCACCGCGAACTGCCGATCCGCGCTGACCACGTCGGCAAGAACCTGCCGACGGCGACGAGCGAGCACGTGCGCGTGCGCGTCGCCGAGACCGACGGCAGCGACGAGGTGCGCATCAGCGGCCCCGCCGCGCCGCAGCAGCGAAAGGACGCGTCGTGAAGCACCTGCTGTCGGCCGCCGACCTCACCCACGACGACGCCGAGATGATCCTCGAGACGGCCGCCGCCATGCACGACGTGCAGAACCGCGAGGTCAAGAAACTGCCCGCGCTGCGCGGACGCACCGTCGTCAACCTGTTCTTCGAGGACTCGACGCGCACCCGCAGCTCCTTCGAGATCGCCGGGAAATGGCTGTCTGCGGACGTCATCAACGTCAGTGCGAAGGGCTCGAGCGTCAGCAAGGGCGAGTCGCTACGCGACACCGTGATGACGGTCGCGGCCATGGGCGTCGATGGCCTCGTCATCCGCCACAACCGCAGCGGGGCGCCGCTGCAGGTGAGCCAGTGGGTCGACTGCATGGTGGTCAACGCCGGCGACGGCACCCACGAGCACCCGACGCAGGCGCTGCTCGACGCCTACACGATGCAGGCGCAGCTCGGCACGCTCGAGGGCAAGCACGTCGCGATCGTCGGTGACCTCACGCACAGTCGCGTCGTGCGCTCCAACCTCATCCTGCTCAAGACCCTCGGCGCGCACGTCACGCTCGTCGCGCCGCCGACGCTCATGCCGTCCGGCATCGCCGCCTGGGCTGCGCGCGACGGCTTCGACGTCAGCTACGACCTCGACGCGGTGCTGCCGCACGTCGACGCCGTCATGATGCTGCGCGTGCAGCGCGAACGCATGTCCGGCGGCTACTTCCCGACGCCGCGCGAGTACACCGTCGGGTACGGCCTGACGCGCGACCGCCTCGCGCTGCTGCCGCAGCATGCCGTCATCTGCCACCCGGGCCCGATGAACCGCGGCCTCGAGATCAGCCCCGACGCCGCCGATGAAGCACGCTCGAGGGTGCTCGACCAGGTGAGCGCCGGTGTCGCCGTGCGCATGAGCGTCCTGTACCACCTGCTCGCCTCGAACTCGACGGAAGGAGCTCAGGCATGAGCGACCACGCAGGCCCCGTTCTCATCACCGGCGCCGACGTCGTCGGCACCGGCGCGGCCGACATCCTCGTGCGTGACGGCGCCATCGCCGAGATCGGTACGAACCTCGACGCCGCCGGCGCGACGCGCGTCGACGCAGACGGACTCGTCGCGCTGCCCGGCCTCGTCGACCTCCACACCCACCTGCGCGAACCGGGCCGCGAGGACGCCGAGACGATCGCGACGGGTTCGGCGGCTGCCGCAGCCGGCGGCTTCACGTCCGTCTTCGCGATGGCCAACACGAACCCCGCGACGGACACCGCCGAGGCCGCGGAGCGCATCGCCGAGCTGGGGGAGCGCGTCGGGCTCGTCGACGTCCACCCCATCGGCGCCGTGACGAAGAACCTCGCCGGCGAGGAACTCGCCGAGCTCGGCCTCATGGCCCGCTCGCGCGCCGCCGTCCGGGTCTTCTCCGACGACGGCAAGTGCGTGCACGACAGCCGCCTCATGCGTCGCGCGCTCGAGTACGTCAAGGCGTTCGACGGCGTCGTCAGCCAGCATGCGCAGGACCCGAACCTCGCGGACGGCCAGGCCTGCTGCCACGAGGGTGAGATCTCCGGACGCCTCGGCCTGCCAGGCTGGCCCGGCGTCGCGGAGGAGGTCATCGTCGCGCGTGACGTCATGCTCGCGCGCCACACCGGCAGCCGCGTCCACGTCGCGCACGCGTCGACGGCGGGCACCGTCGAGGTGCTGCGCTGGGCGAAGTCGCTCGGCATCGCCGTGACCGCGGAGGCCACCCCACACCACCTCATGCTGCCGACGGACCTCGTCGAGAGCTACGACCCGGTCTACAAGGTCAACCCGCCGCTACGCCCGAGCGAGGACATCGAGGCCGTGCGCGAGGCGCTCGCCGACGGCACGATCGACATCGTCGCGACCGACCACGCGCCGCACGCGCGCCACGACAAGGAGCACGCGTTCGCGGACGCCGTGTTCGGCATGCTCGGCCTCGAGCAGGCGCTCGCCGTCGTCCACACGACGATGGTCGCCACGGGCCGCATGACGTGGCAACAGGTCGCCGATGCGATGTCGACGAAGCCCGCCGCGATCGCCCGGCTGGGCTCGCACGGCCAGGGCCTCGTCGCCGGCGCACCCGCCAACATCACGCTCTTCGACCCGTCCGTCACCGTCACGGTGAACAAGGACGACTCGAAGTCGCTTTCCCGCAACAACCCCTGGCACGGCCACACGCTCGAGGGCGCTGTGGTCTCGACGTACCTGCGCGGACGTCGCACCTTCCACGACGGAGAGGTTCAGCAGTGAACGACACCACCCCCGCCACGACGAAGCGCGCCAGTGCGTTCGTCTCGCGCGAACCGGCCTGCCTCGTCCTCGAGGACGGACGCATCTTCCGCGGCCGCAGCTACGGCGCGATCGGCACGACGTTCGGTGAGGCCGTGTTCTCGACCGGCATGTCCGGCTACCAGGAGACGCTGACGGACCCGAGCTACCACAAGCAGGTCGTCGTCATGACGGCCCCGCACGTCGGCAACACGGGCATGAACGACGAGGACTACGAGTCGGGCAAGATCTGGGTGGCCGGCTACGTCGTGCGCGACCCCGCCATCCGCCCGTCGAACTGGCGCTCGGTGCGCACCCTCGAGGACGACCTCGCCGAGCAGGGCATCGTCGGTATCTGCGACATCGACACACGCGCCCTGACGCGCCACCTGCGCGAGCGCGGCGCGATGCGCGTCGGTGTGTTCTCGGGTGCGGACGCCGCGAACAGCGACGCCGACCTGCTCGACGCGGTGAAGAACGCCCCGCAGATGGAGGGCTCCGAGCTCGCATCCGAGGTCGCGACGAAGGAGGCATACGTCGTCGAGGCGAAGGGTGAGAAGAAGTTCACCGTCGCGGCCGTCGACCTCGGTATCAAGTCGAACACGCCGCGGATGATGAGCGAGCGTGGCATCGAGGTGCACGTGCTGCCGGCGACGGTGGCGCTCGACGACATCACGGCGATCAACCCCGACGGCGTGTTCTTCTCGAACGGCCCCGGCGACCCGGCGACGGCGCCGCAGGTCGAGCTGCTGCGCGACGTGCTCGCGGCCGGCATCCCGTACTTCGGCATCTGCTTCGGCAACCAGCTGCTCGGGCGCGCGCTCGGGTTCGGCACGTACAAGCTGAAGTACGGCCACCGCGGCATCAACGTGCCGGTGCTCGACAAGGCGAGCGGCACCGTCGAGATCACCGCGCAGAACCACGGCTTCGCCGTCGACGCCCCGATCGAGGGATCGACGCAGGCGCCCAGCGACGCCGAACACGGCACGAGCTTCGGGCGCGTCGAGGTCTCGCACGTGTGCCTCAACGACGACGTCGTCGAAGGCCTGCGTTGCCTCGACATCCCGGCGTTCTCCGTCCAGTACCACCCCGAAGCCGCGGCCGGCCCGCACGACGCGGCGTACCTGTTCGACCGCTTCGTCGAGATGATGAGCGACAACCAGAAGGTGAACGCCTGATGCCCAAGAACACCGACATCAAGAGCGTCCTCGTCATCGGCTCCGGCCCGATCGTCATCGGTCAGGCCGCCGAGTTCGACTACTCGGGGACGCAGGCCTGCCGCGTCCTGCGCGAGGAGGGCCTGCGCGTCATCCTCGTCAACTCGAACCCGGCGACGATCATGACCGACCCGGAGACGGCCGACGTCACGTACGTCGAGCCGATCACGCCGGAGATCGTGGAATCGATCATCGCCAAGGAGCGCCCGGACGCGGTGCTCGCGACCCTCGGTGGTCAGACCGCGCTCAACACCGCGATCGCGCTGCACAAGAACGGCGTCCTCGAGAAGTACGGCTGCCCGCTCATCGGCGCCAACGTCGAGGCGATCGAGCTCGGCGAGGACCGTGAGAAGTTCAAGGGCGTCGTCGAGCGCTGTGGCGCCGAATCGGCCAAGAGCCACATCTGCCACACGATGGACGAGGTGCTCGCCGCCGCCGACGACCTCGGCTACCCCGTCGTCGTGCGCCCGTCGTTCACGATGGGCGGCCTCGGTTCCGGCTTCGCCTACGACGAGACCGATCTGCGCCGCATGGCCGGCGCGGGCCTGCAGGCGAGCCCCGTGACCGAGGTGCTGCTCGAGGAGTCGATCCTCGGGTGGAAGGAGTACGAGCTCGAGGTCATGCGCGACCACGCCGACAACGTCGTCGTCGTCTGCTCGATCGAGAACTTCGACCCGATGGGCGTGCACACCGGTGACTCGATCACCGTGGCTCCCGCTCTGACGCTCACCGACCGCGAGTACCAGCGCATGCGCGACGTCGGCATCGCCGTCATCCGCGAGGTCGGCGTCGACACCGGTGGCTGCAACATCCAGTTCGCCATCAACCCGGCCGACGGGCGCATGATCGTCATCGAGATGAACCCGCGCGTGTCGCGTTCCTCGGCGCTCGCGTCGAAGGCGACCGGCTTCCCGATCGCGAAGATCGCCGCGAAGATGGCCATCGGTTACTCGCTCGACGAGGTGCCGAACGACATCACCGCCGAGACCCCGGCGAGCTTCGAGCCGACGCTCGATTACATCGTCGTCAAGGTGCCGCGCTTCGCGTTCGAGAAGTTCCCCGCCGCCGACCGCACGCTGACGACGACGATGAAGTCCGTCGGCGAGGCGATGGCGCTGGGCCGCAACTTCACCGAGGCGCTGCAGAAGGCGCTGCGCTCGATCGAACGCAGCGACGGCCAGTTCCACTGGGATCCGGCGAGCGAGGTGACGAGCCGCGACGAGGCACTCGAGATCCTCGAGCGCTCCAAGCAGCCGACGGACGGACGCATCGTCCTCGTGCAGCAGGCGCTGCGCGCGGGCCTCAGCGTCGAGGAGGTGCACGAGGCGACGAAGATCGACCCGTGGTTCCTCGACCAGATGCAGCTCATCAACGACGTCGCGTCCGAGATCGCGGCGGCGCCCCAGCTGACGCCCGACCTGCTGCGCCTGGCGAAGAAGCACGGTTTCTCCGACGCCCAGATCGCGCAGCTGACGGGCATGAAGCAGGACGTCGTGCGCGGCGTGCGTCATGCCCTCGGCGTGCGCCCGGTCTACAAGACGGTCGACACGTGCGCCGCCGAGTTCGCCGCCCAGACGCCGTACTACTACTCCTCCTACGACGAGGAGAGCGAGGTGCTGTCGCGCGAGAAGCCGGCCGTCATCATCCTCGGATCGGGCCCGAACCGCATCGGTCAGGGCATCGAGTTCGACTACTCGTGCGTGCACGCCTCGTTCGCGCTGCGTGACGCCGGGTACGACACGATCATGGTCAACTGCAACCCCGAGACCGTCTCGACGGACTACGACACGAGCTCGCGCCTGTACTTCGAGCCGCTGACGCTCGAGGACGTGCTCGAGGTCGTCCACGCCGAGAGCGAGGCCGGCCCGATCGCGGGCGTCATCGTCCAGCTGGGCGGTCAGACGCCGCTCGGGCTCGCGAAGGCGCTCAAGGACGAGGGGGTGCCGATCGTCGGCACCTCGCCGGAGGCCATCGACCTGGCGGAGGACCGCGGCGCGTTCGGGCGCGTGCTCGCCGACGCGAAGCTGCCCGCGCCGCGTCACGGCATCGCCTTCTCGGCCGAGGAGGCCATCGAGGTCGCCCGCGAGATCGGCTACCCCGTGCTCGTGCGCCCGAGCTACGTGCTCGGCGGGCGCGGCATGGAGATCGTCTACGACGACGAGACGCTGCGCGGCTACGTCACGCGCGCGACGACGGCGTCGCCGGAGCACCCCGTGCTCGTGGACCGCTTCCTCGACGAGGCGATCGAGATCGACGTCGACGCGCTCTTCGACGGCGAGGACATGTACCTCGGCGGCATCATGGAGCACGTCGAGGAGGCCGGCATCCACTCCGGTGACTCCGCGTGCGTCCTGCCGCCCGCGACCCTCGGCACCGAAGAGCTCGAGCGCGTGCGCGCCTCGACGCTGGCGCTCGCGCAGGGCATCGGCGTGCGCGGCCTGATGAACGTGCAGTTCGCGCTCGCGCAAGACGTGCTCTACGTCCTCGAGGCCAACCCGCGTGCCTCGCGCACCGTCCCGTTCGTCGCGAAGGCGACGTCTGTGCCGCTCGCGAAGGCCGCGGCGCGCGTCATGCTCGGCGCCTCGATCGCCGACCTGCGCACCGAAGGGCTGCTACCGCCGAGCGGCGACGGCGCGAAGCTGCCGATGGACGCGCCCGTCGCGGTCAAGGAGGCCGTGCTGCCCTTCCAGCGCTTCCGCACCGCCGAGGGGCAGGTCGTCGACTCGCTGCTCGGGCCGGAGATGCGCTCCACGGGTGAGGTCATGGGCATCGACGCCGACTTCGCCACGTCGTTCGCCAAGGCGCAGCTCGGCGCAGGGCAGGGGCTGCCGACGTCAGGCACCGTGTTCGTCTCGTGCGCGAACCGCGACAAGCGCGCGATGCTGTTCCCGATCAAGCGTCTCGTCGACCTCGGCTTCGAGATCCTCGCGACGCCCGGGACGTCGGATGTGCTGCGCCGCAACGGAATCGCCTCGACCGTGGTGCGCAAGCACTCCGAAGGCCCCGGGCCGGACGGGGAGAAGACGATCGTGTCGCAGATCCTCGACGGCGAGGTCGCGATGATCGTCAACACGCCGTCCGGGTCGGATGCACGCGCTGACGGCTACGCGATCCGCGCGGCAGGGACGTCGATGAACGCGCCGATCCTCACGACGGTGCAGGAGCTCGCGGCCGCCGTGCAGGCCATCGAGGCCAGCATGCACGGCTCGTACGCGGTGAAGTCGCTGCAGGAGCACGCACGCGGCCTCGACATGTACGGCACGCGCTGAGGCAGGTCGACATCGCCGGATCGACGCCGGTGACGGCTGCGACGACCTCGGGTGACGAGGGTGCCGTGAGTGGCTCCCGAGAGCCCAAGGACGTCGTCGCCGTCACCGGTGAACTCATCTCGACGCGACGTGTCGGCGCGTTCGTCGCGCACACGTTCGTCGCGGCGGGCATCGCCGAACTCGCGCGACCGGGGCAGCTCGTCTCGCTCGCCGTCGGGGATGACGCCTCCGCCATCGTGACGCGCCGTGCCCTGCCGCTTCGCTCGGTGACGCCGAGCGGCACGTACGGCGGCACCGTCGAGGTCGTCGTCGACCCCGATGCGGACGCCGGTTCGGCGTGGCTGGCTGCGCGGCGCCTGCACGACGAGGTGAGCATCCTCGGCCCGCTCGGACGCGGTTTCCCGATTCCGACGAACCCGGTGCCCGTCGTCGTCGCAGCGGTCGGGGCGGGCGCGGCGTCGACGGGGTGGCTCGTCGAGACGCTGCGCCGCGCGGGCTGCCAGGTACCGCGGGTCGTCATCGGCGGTGAGGACGAGCGTCGGCTCCTCGGCGTCATCGAGGCGCGACGGCTCGTCGGCAGCGTCACGACGGTGGTGCCCGACGCGGGCGCGGGGGAGGACCTCGCGTACCGCATGCAGGTGGCGCTGGATGCGACGCTGCGTCAGCACGAGACGGCCCTCGTGTATGCGAGTGGCGACGTGACGTCCTTGGCCGCGATCACCGCTGCGGCGCAACGGCATTCGGTTCCCGTGCAGGCCGCGTTCGGCGTGCCGATGCCCTGTGGAACCGGGTTGTGCAGGGCGTGCGCGCTGCCCGTCGCGAACGCGGCCGGGGAGGTGACGCCCGTGCGTTGCTGCACCGAAGGGCCCGTCCTGCCCGCCGATCGGATGGCGTGGGCGCAGTTGCTCGAGGTCTCGGCATGAGCGGGGCACTCTCGACGACGCTGGGGTTGAACAAGCTCGACTCACCCTTCATCGCGGCTTCTGGGTGTGCGGGGTACGGGCACGAACTCGTGCGCTGGGGTGGGCTCGGCGCGTTCGGTGCGCTCGTCACGCCGTCGCTGACGGTGGAGGCGCAGGACGCGTCGCGCGAACGCGTCATCGTCGAATCGCC
The DNA here is from genome assembly GCF_002322065.1 of Dermacoccus sp. UBA1591. Classification (NCBI taxonomy): domain Bacteria; kingdom Bacillati; phylum Actinomycetota; class Actinomycetes; order Micrococcales; family Dermacoccaceae; genus Dermacoccus; species Dermacoccus sp. UBA1591. The sequence continues at coordinate 54,051 of NZ_DCNR01000046.1, forward strand.
GTCAGGGATCGTGCACCCGCACGACACGCCCAACGTCGGCGCGAACTCGCTCAGCGCGACGCGTCTGCCGTGGGAGGTGACGGCGCCGACACCCGTCATCGTCTCCATCGCGGGTGCGACGAGCGGCGACTTCGCCGACGCGGCCGCGGCCGTACGGCGACGGACGGCGCTGCGTGGGGTGCTCGGCGTCGAGGTCAATCTCTCGGTCGCCAACGAGGCGAACAACGGGCGAGCGTTCGCCGGCGACGAGTACGCAGTGACGAAGGTGATCGCGCGCGTGCGGGAGCACCTGCCGCGCAACGTCATGCTCGCGGCGAAGCTGACGCTCGGTACCGACCTCGTCGAGTTGTCGCGCGCCTGCCTCAAGTCGGGTGCTGACGCACTCGTGCTCGGGCACGCTCCGGTCGCCTCCAGCATCGACGTGACGACGCTGCGCCCGCGCGCGGGCACCCGTGCTGCGATGGCCGGGCCGGCGTTGCTGCCGCTGACGGTCGGTGGCGTGTTCGAGGTGAAGGCCGCCATGGTGGCCGGTCGGTTGCCGACGGCACCCATCATCGCCGGGGGAGGTATCGCGAGCCTCGACGCCGTCGTGCAGGCGCTCGCCGCGGGAGCTTCGGCCGTCCAGGTGGGTTCGGCGCTCTTCCGCGATCCACGCGCCGGGGTGACGCTGCGGGACGGGCTTGCCGGTTTCCTCGCCGAGCGCGATCTCACCGTCGCCGGGCTCGTCGGGGCGGCGCATGCGTGACGTGACGCGCCGTGTGGTCGTG